>CAMOXK010000004.1 GCA_946629065.1 uncultured Clostridia bacterium | reverse complement strand
GAACGCATATTTTCTCGGGATTCGCTCTTGCCGATTGAATCATCGTTTACTTAAATCTTCTTGATGGAGCGCCAAGCTGCAAGGCAAGCTGCGGTTCAGGTCCCTTCCTCTTTCAGCACCTTGCCGTCTGCGCCGACGGTAACGATCCGCAGAGGGATCGTCTTCCCGCATTCCGCCAGCGCCTGCCAGACCGCGTATTCCAGGCCGCCGCAGCAGGGAACAAACATGCGCACCAGCGTGACGGAACGGATCTCATTTTCCCGGAAGATGGCGGTCAGCTTCCCGGCCTGATCGTGCTCCCGCTGCTTGGGGCAGGCGATCACGGTCGTCCGTCCTGCAACAAAGTCCCGGTGGAAGTTTCCGTAGGCGTAGGCCGTGCAGTCCGCCGCAATCAGCAGATCGCAGTCGTGGAAGGCCGGAGAGGTGGGACTGACAAGAAACAGCTGCACCGGCCAGTTATTCAGCGCGTTTGGCGCGTCTCCGCCTGTGCTCTCCGACATTTTGGCTTCTTTCTTGCGCTTGGCCTCCAGGACGGCCTGCTCATCATAGCCTGGCGCCTCGCGCATTTCAAAGGAAATGGCATTCATCGGACATGCGGGCAGGCAGTCGCCAAACCCGTCACAGAAATGCTCCCGCATCAGCTTTGCCTTGCCGTTTACAATGTCGATGGCTCCCTCATGGCAGGCATTGGCGCACAGCCCGCAGCCGCTGCAGCGGTCTTCGTCGATTTTGATGATCTTTCTTAACATGAGTATCCCTCCTGTGCAAATCTGGCTGTCGCCAAGCTGCTATAACTCTATTATATCATGTTGCCGGAGCTTTTTCCACCATAGATCCGATCAGCGGTAAACCAATTCGCTCAAACCGATTTCCTCCGCGCGACCCACTCTATCTGGACGACTGTATGAGGGCGTTGATCATAAAGAAAACACTTTACGAAAGAAGTGCCTTCTCCGTCTCTTCTTTCGCATACAGCTTTTCTTGTTTTCCATGACGAACTCCGATTTCTACATATTCTGGCCCGTCGGGGGTAAACATTTTATCAGCTTTTACAATAAGCGCACTTACACAGAAATCGTCTTGAATGTACTGTTTCAAGGCGATTTTTGTATTTGTGGATGAGAAGAAATCCTATCGCTTTTTCAGATACGATAGAGTATAATGAGGTCAGAATGCAGAGCGGAGGACCAAAGCCATGAAACCGGAAACGATAGCGCGGATCCGCAGGTTTTCAACGGAGCGGGATTGGAATCAATTCCACACGCCCGCGAACCTGGCAAAGTCCATCTCCATCGAGGCCAATGAGCTGCTGGAGTGCTTTCAGTGGAGCGATACGGATTACGACCTCACCCACGTGGGAGAGGAGCTGGCCGATGTGATGGTGTACTGCCAGAATATGCTGGACGCGCTGGGCTTGGACGCCGACGCGATCATCAGCGCGAAGATGGATCAAACGAGGCCAAGTATCCCGTTGAGTAAACGCTGATGAAATCGGCGAGAGCAGATTGCGAGAGAATTTGCGTTCTGATGAAGGCAGTTTTTCGCAGGAATACTTTGTGTATTGCAAGAAAAAGTGACGAAAGCAGAGCGGAAATTATCCGCAAGATGCCGATGGTGATTTGATCAGCGTTTACTTGAGAAATGCCGGGGCAGCAACGCAAAATACGACCAACTGTGAGAGGCGCGCCATGATAAAGCTCCGTTACGGCAACACCAATACGTTTTATATTCCGGGAGCGGGCGGCGGCCTGTTGGTGGACACGGACTGGGCAGGGACGCTGCCGCAGTTTTTCAAGGCAATCAAGGCCGCCGGGATCGAAATGAAAGCGATCACGACCCTGCTCATCACCCATTATCACCCGGACCACATGGGCCTGGCCGGAGAGCTCCAGCAGCGCGGCGTGAAGCTGATGATCGCAGAGGTACAGCGCCCGCATGTGCACGCCTCGGACGGGATCTTTGCCCGGGACAAGCGGCTTTCTTACCGGGCGGTGGATGAAAACGCGGCGACGGGTTTCTCCTGCGCGGAGGGCCGGGAGATCCTGAAATCGATTGGCATCGACGGCGAGATTCTCCATACGCCGAGTCACAGCGAAGACAGCATTTCCCTCCTGCTTGATGACGGAAGCTGCCTTGTGGGCGACCTGGAGCCCCTTGCGTACCTGGCGGGATACGAGGAGAACCCGGCGCTGAAAAGCGACTGGGAGCAGATCATGGTCCGACACCCGAAACGGATCCTGTACGCCCACGCGAATGAGCAGCGCTTATGAAGGGCGGAAGGGAAAAGACAGTCAGCTTTGGAGGAAACACGATGATCAAACCCATCATGAAAGACCCGATCTTTCTTGGGCAGAAATCTGCGCCGGCCACGGTACAGGATCTGCCGGTCGCGCAGGACCTGCGGGACACGCTTGAAGCGCACCGGGACGGCTGCGTAGGCATGGCGGCGAACATGATCGGCGTTGCCAGGCAGATCATCATTCTCGACGACAACGGCAGCGCGACGGTGATGTTCAATCCGGAGATCGTCAAGTGCTCCGGGGCTTATGAGGCCGAAGAGGGCTGCCTGTCCCTGCCCGGCACGCGCAGGGCAAAACGATACCGCTCCATCAAGGTACAGTACCAGAACGAGCGCTTTGAAACGCGGATCAAAACCTACACCGGCTTTCCTGCGCAGATCATCCAGCACGAGATCGACCATTGCAACGGGATATTAGTTTAAGAATGACCCTGCGAGGAATAGGAGAGAGATACATGACCATACGGGAATACATCGACAGCCAGGACGAAAGCATCCGGCCCCGGCTGAACGCCGTCTATGACACGATCCGCACTGCGATCCCGGAGGCGGAGGAGCGCCTGTCCTGGGGCATGCCCACCTTCTGGAAGGGCCGCAACATCATCCACTTCGCCCCGGCAAAAGCACACATCGGGCTGTATCCCGGCGCGGAGGCAGTGGCGTTTTTCGCGCCGCGTCTGACAGAATACAAGACCAGCAAGGGCGCGATCCAGTTCCCCAACAGCCGCGAGCTGCCCTTGGAGCTGATCGCCGAGATCGCCCGCTGGAGCTGGGAGACGAACAGAAAAGGAGCGAAATGAAGTACGAATATGACGCCGTGCTGCATGAAGACCCGGACGGCGGCGGGGCCTGGGTGGCCTTTCCCTGGGACCTCCGGCAGGAGTTCGGCAAGGGACGCGTAAAGGTGCATGCAAGCTTTGACGGCATTCCCTATGACGGCAGCATCGTCAACATGGGCGTGAGAAATGCCGACGGCTCGGTCTGCTATGTGATCGGGGTGCGCAAAGCGATCCGCCAGGCACTGGGCAAGAGCGAGGGCGACACGCTCCATATCGTCATCACCAGGAAAGAAGAAAGCGAGAAAGCATGAGCAGCCAGCGGCGGAAGGGCTTTTCGCCTGGAGCCCGCCTCAGACAGAAGAGGGAAGATACCATGCAATTTCACGAATACGGCGACCGTCAGAAAGAGACGATCCTGCTGCTCCACGGCGGAGGCCTGTCCTGGTGGAACTATCGGGAAGCGGCGGAGCTTTTGCAGGAAGAATACCACCTTATCCTTCCGATCCTGGACGGTCACGCGGGAAGCGACCGTCCGTTCACGACGATCGAGGACAACGCCGCCGAGATCATCTCCTTTATCGACGAGCATTTGGGTGGCTCTGTTTTGCTGATCGGGGGACTGTCCCTGGGCGGGCAGGTTTTGCTGGAGATGCTGTCACTGCGCGGGGAGCTTTGCTCCTATGCCCTGGTCGAGAGCGCAGCCGTGCTCCCTTCCAGACTGACAAACGCCCTGATCGGCCCGGCCATCGGCGCAAGCTACGGACTGATCCGAAACAGGAGCTTTGCCAAAATGCAGTTTCAGTCCCTGCATATCAAACCGGAGCTGTTCGAGGACTACTACCGGGATAGCTGCCAAATCGAGAAACAGGACATGATCGCTTTTATGAAGGCGAACACGTCCTATGAATTGAAAGACTCCTTCCGTGATACAGCCGCCCGGGTCCATGTTGCCGTTGGAGAAAAGGAGACAATTGATATCCTGAACTCCGCGGAAGCGATCTGCCGTGCGCTCCCGTCGGCCAGGCTGCACCGCATGCCCGGTCTTCGACACGGAGAATTGTCGCTCAATCACGCGCCTCAGTTTGCCGATGCGATCCGGGGGATCGTTTGCACCGGAGCCACCCGGGAGGAGACGGAAAAGAGAACGAAGCGGAGCTGAGGAGAAAGAAGCGGAAACAGGATCGGAATGTGAAAGGGCAGATCCCTCGGTAGATACCATAAAAGGGAGCATCGAAAGGAGTAAACAGAATGGAATACAGAAAATTTCAGGATACCTATGTGATCCGCATAGATCGCGGGGAAGAGGTGGTCGACTCGCTGACTGCGTTTTGCCGGCAGGAGGGCGTGAAGCTGGCCTCCGTGGAGGCGCTGGGCGCGGCGGATCGCGTGGTGATCGGATTGTATGACGTTGCCGCAAAGCAGTATCACCGCCAAACCTTCGAGGAGCCGATGGAGATCACCTCCCTTCTCGGCAGCGTGTCCACGAAGGACGGGGAGCCCTATCTGCATCTGCACATCAATCTCTGCCGGGCGGATATGAGCGTGATCGGCGGGCATCTGAACGAATGCCGCATTTCCGCGACCTGCGAGATGATCGTCCGTGTGTTGGACGGCAGGGTCGAGCGAAAGCTGGATGAGGCCGTGACCGGGCTGAATCTCTACGAATTCCTGTAACGACGGCAAGGCCGCGCGGCTTGAACCGGGCGGAACAGGATGGCGACGACCATATTCATGTTAGGATCCGATGGAATGGAATCCACCAGGAGAAACAGAGAAAATCAACAGTCTCATATAGAGAGAAAGAGAGGATGCTTAAGTTGGATCGACAGACGGAAAGCAAGTGCCGGAAGCTTGCGGAAAACTACCGCGTTCTGGCGGCAGGAAACAAGATGCAGTTTACGGAAATGATCCTGGCCTGCGCCGGGCTTTACCTGGCGAAAGGAGAAGAGCCGAATCTGGAAAGGATCAGGGAATGCAAAAAGCTGCTGAAAAGCAAGGCGGGCATTTTCTCCAATTTCCGCGGTTCGGATGAACTTCTTGTGCGCTGCAAGATGGCGCTTGCCCCGGACCCCGAGCTTTATTTTGAGCGCGCGGAGAATGCCTATCGGCAGATCAAAACCTTCTTCAGCGGAGAGCAGACGGCTCTCGCTGCCATGATCCTGGCCGAGCAGGGCAACGCTGAAAACCTGGCGGAGAAGACGAAGCAGATCTACAAAGAAATGAAGGAAGCCCACCCCTGGCTGACCTCCGAAAACGACCTGCCCTTTGCGGCGCTGATGGCCGTGACGGGGAAAGATGCTTCCGCTGTTTATGCGGAAGCGGAGGAGATCTATGCCTATCTGGATAAGAAGCTGAAGGCAAACAGGGACACACGGCAGATGCTCAGCCATATTCTTGCCGTTCGGAGCGGACGGACGGAAGATAAATGCGAGAAGCTCTGCGCCTTGTCTGAGGGGCTGAAAGCGGCGGGGCACTCGCTCGGCAGAGGGAGCAGACTTGCCATCCTTGGCATCCTTGCCGATTCCAGCCTTCCCACGGAAACACTCCTGGAACGGATCTGCGAGGCGGATGACTTCCTGAAACAGTATAAGCCCTTCCGGGGCATCTTCGGCGTTGGAAGAGAGTGCAGGAGAATGTTCGCCGTTCAGATGGTGCAGTCTTCCCTTTCTGAGGAGGACAGCCTCGGCACTACGGCGATGCTGACCGCATCCGTCGAGCTTGCGATCATCACGATGATCCTCATGATGATCGTGATCAGCAGTACGGCGGCTTCTCATTCCAGCTCTCATTGACAGGAGGGACGCAGCCTGTTGGTCTGTCGGGAGCCGGAGGATTTGAGAACGGAGAATACGAGCCATGACGGAAATCACAAAAGAGCAGGCGCGGCAGTTCCTCCTTGCCAAACAGGGATTGCTGGGCAGCTATCATTTCTGCGGCAAGGCAGGGGCCTGTGACTATGTCCGGCAGGCAGGGTGCATTCAGTTTGATCCTGTGGATGTGTGCGGCAAGAATGCAGAGCTGACACTCCAGTCCCGGGTAAAGGGCTTCCGAAAGACCATGCTGGAGGACTTGCTGTACCGGGATCGTCTGCTGGTTGACTACGCGGACAAGGAGCTTTCGATCTGGCCCGCAGAGGATTGGCCCTGTTTTGCGCCATACCGGGAGCGGAGCCGCGTGCATGGAGCCGGTTTTCCGGGACTTCAAGAGCTGGAGCGGGAGGCCATTTCTAATATCCGGGCGAATGGCCCGGTCTCCAGCGACACGCTTCCCCTGGAGGGGGAGATCTTCTGGCACTCCTCCATGCATTGGAGCGGGAACTGGCACGAGAAATCGAAGGCGGCCCGTTCCGTACTGGAGCAGCTTTATACCGACGGGACGCTCATCATCCACCACAAGAGCGGTTCCCGCAAGTTCTATGATCTGGCTGAGCGGCACCTGGACCCGGCGCTGCTGTCGGCTGCGCCACCCTGGGAGGACGAAGAAAGCTTTCTCCGCTGGCGGGTCCTGCGGCGGATCGGTGCGGTGGGCTTACTCTGGAACAGGAATTCCCCCGCCTTTCTGGGGATCCCCATGAAGGCGGAGCAGCGCAGGGAGATCATTTCCTCGCTGGAGGCATCCGGTGCCATTCTGCCAGCCCGGGTGGAAGGCATCAAGACGCTGTTTTATTACCGGGCAGAGGATGACGCCCTGCTGGGGGAGGTTCTGGCGGGAAGACTTGACAGGAAGTCACGGATGGAATTTCTCGCGCCGCTGGATCCTCTGCTTTGGGATAAGGCGCTGATCGCCGCGGTATGGGGCTTCTCTTATTCCTGGGAAATCTATACGCCGGCGGAGAAGAGAAAGTACGGCGCTTATACCTTGCCGATCCTCTGGGGCGAGAACTTCATCGGCCGGATCGACGCGGTTGCCGACCGCAGGGACAAGGTCCTCCGGGTGAAAAAGATCTGGCTGGAACCCGGCGTCCGCCTGACGAAAAAAATGCAAAGCGCACTGGATCGATGCCTGACCCGGTTTGCAAAATTCAACGATTGCACGAGCGTGGAGCTGACCGGAACCGCGCTTCCATAGATGCAAGCCTGACGGAAGCGGAACACCGCGCAAGCGCTGACAGCAGCCCGCACCGGAATATGATTTCGGCGCAGGGCTGCGTCTCAATTCGGTTTGCGCTGCCGGAAATGCATTTTTTCTCTGCAGATGTCGACAATTTGCAGTTTCTGCTGTATGCTTTCAGCAAGAGGAAGCATGGAAACAACATGATCCCCAGATCCTTTGAAATGATATGAGACTGTTTATCGCGATCCTGCTGTCTAACGAAATGAAAACTTCCCTCATCGAGGCCCAGAACGTCATGTACGAGCGCGGCCTGCGGGGAAATTACAGCCCGGAGGAAAATCTCCACCTGACCCTGGCCTTCATCGGAGACCTACCCCGGGCGGAGCCGGTGCTGGATGCCCTGAGCACCGTGAGCTTCAGGCCCTTCGCACTTACACTGGAAGGGATCGGGCGCTTCGGCGATCTCTGGTGGGCGGGCCTGCAGGATTCCGCCGCGCTGAATGCGGTGGCGCGCCGGGTGCGCCGCGCCCTGGCCGAGAACTGCATCCCCTTTGACCGCAAGCGCTTTTCTCCCCACATCACCCTGGTGCGAAAGGCCTCGCGAGATGCCGCGGGGATCGGGATCGCGCCTGCCGCCATGCGGGTGGAGGCGATTTCCCTTATGCGCTCCGATCGCGGCAAGAATGGGATGATCTACAAGGAGCTGGGCCGCATTGAGGCAGAAGCCTCGGGAGAAGGAGATTACAATATGAAATATCAGATCATACAGATCGACCGGGACTCCTGGCGTATCGAGGACAGCGGCGTGCGCTTTTTCCTGCTTACGGGAACGGAGCGTGCGCTGCTGGTGGACTCCGGCCGGAGCGTTCACAACGCCCGGGACATTGCTTCAGGTCTCACAAATCTGCCCATCTGCCTGCTGAACACCCATGGAGACATGGATCATGTGGGCAGCAATGCCCAGTTTGATGCCTTCTATATGCACCCGGAGGAGGAAGAGAACTTCCGCCGCGGGGGACGGGAGGGGGAGATCCTCCCCGTTCGGGAGGGAGAACGGATCGACCTTGGCGAAAGGGTGCTGGAAGTCATCCATCTTCCGGGACACACCCCGGGGAGCATCGCCCTGCTGGACCTGTCCCGACGGGTCCTGATCAGCGGAGACCCCATTCAGGACGGGCGGATCTTTATGTTCGGCCGTTTCCGGAACATGGAGAAGTATATCCGCAGCCTGGAGCATCTGCAGGCCTGGCGGGACCGTTTCGATGAGATCTGGCCCTCTCACGGCTCGTTCCCGGTTTTCCCGGAGCTGATCGACAAGCTGCACGACGGCGCCATCCAGGTGCTGGAGGGAAGCGTGGAAGGAGAGGCGATGGAAGTGCACGGGAACAGCATCCGGGCCTACGATGTGGGTGCTGCCGTTTTCCTGTGCGATCCGTGAGTGTTCCCATCCGACTGACAAACGAAGAGGACTGTGTGCTTTTTTACAGTCCTCTTCGTTTGTTTTTTGTGGCAAAACGTGGGCTGAAGGGCAGATATGAATAATTAAATTTTTGACAAAAGCCCGGTTCTCTTGACTTCACGAAAGTTGATTCATATAATATTTTGGTCATAAAATAAAATGGCGTAGTGCGGCAGAAATATGCCCGAACGCCACCGGAGGTTTTTGCGATTCCATGAAAAACGCACCGTATCCGTACTATGAGATCGCCGAAGTTCCCACCTTGCGGGACTTGATCGCCTACGGGCGGGATCAGGGCGGCAACAACACGATTTTTTACGGCGGCAAACGGAATACCCAGCCCATCAGCTTCAAGTCCGCCCATCATCTGGTGGAGGCCCTGGGTACCTTCCTGCTGAACCAGGAGCTGCGGGACGCGAAGATCGCCCTGCTGGGCGAGAACTCCACCGAGTGGTGCCTGAGCTATTTCGCCATCGTCAGCACCGGCAACGTGGTGGTCCCCCTGGACAAGGAGCTGCCCCGGGAGGATCTGGCGGAACTGATCCGCCACTGCGGCTGCCAGGCCATCATCTTCTCAAAGAAATATACCGATGTGGCGGATTATTTCCACAGCCTGGATGATCTCTCCCATATGCTCTATTTCACGATCAATGAGTTTGATGCCTATGTGACCGAAGGGGAATATCTCATGCAGGACGGAGACCGCTCCTTTGCCGAGACCACCGTGACGCCGGATACCCTGGCCTGCATCGTCTACACCTCCGGCACCTCCGGCAAGAGCAAGGGCGTCATGCTCTCCCACGGAAATCTGGCCAGCGACGTGGTGGCCACCTGCCAGTGCGTCACCGCCCGCAATACCCAGATCTTCCTGCCCATGAACCATACCTTCTCCTGGGCCTCTGCCATGTTCGCCGCTTTCCTTTACAATGTGGACGCCCATATCAGCGGCAGCATGAAGCGCATCGTCAAGGATCTGAACCAGAACAAACCCCAGAACATCTCCGCGGTGCCGCTGATGGTGGAAATGCTCTATAACGGCATCTGGGTCAACGCCAAGAAGCAGGGCATGGACAAAAAGCTGCGCCATACCATCACCCTGAGCCAGGCATTGATGATCTGCGGCATCGATCTGCGCAAGCGCCTGTTCCGCCGGATCCATGAGCATTTCGGCGGCAAGCTGGAGACCATCATCTGCGGCGGCGCTGCCCTGGACCCCAAGCTGCAGAAGGGCCTGTACGATTTCGGCATCACGGTCATCAACGGCTACGGCATCACCGAGTGCTCCCCGGTGGTGGCGGTGAACCGCAACAACGACTTCCGCTTCGGCAGCGTGGGCAAGCCCCTGCCCTGCAACCGGGTAAAGATCGCCGATCCCGACGAGGAAGGCGTGGGGGAAATCTATGTTGCCGGGACCAATGTGATGTTGGGCTACTACAAGGACCCGGAGGCCACTGCCGAAGCCTTTGAAGGCGAGTGGTTCAAGACCGGCGACTACGGCTACATAGACAAGGACGGTTTCCTTTTCATCACCGGGCGGAAGAAGAACCTGATCATTCTGGCGAACGGCAAGAACGTCTCCCCGGAGGAACTGGAGGAGAAGCTGCGCAGGCTGGAGTATGTGAAGGAAGTTGCCGTGTACGAGGAAGACAAGGCCGTCACCGGCGAGTTTTACCTGGACACTGCGGATTATCCGGATGCGCCGGAGCGCCTGCAGGAGGATATCCGCCTCTTCAACAGCAGCATGCCCTCCTGCAAGAACATCCAGAAGGTCAAGCTGCGCTCCACTCCCTTTGAAAAGACCACCACCATGAAGATCAAGCGTTATCTGCTGGCGCAGCCCGCCGGGAAGCGCTGAACTGTACCGATCAAAACACTATAGAACAGGAGAAACAATCATGTACGAAAAAGTCTGCGAGATCCTTTTGAACTATGTGGAGGAGCCGGAAGGCGGCCTCACCCCCGAGACCCGCTTCATCGACGACCTTGCCATGAACTCCCTGGACATCATGACCATGGTGGGCGACCTAGAGGATGAATTCGACATCACCATCGAGACGCCGGAGCTGCGCAATCTCTTCACCATCCGGGAGCTGGTCAAGTTCCTGGAGGGAAAGGTCTGATGGAGGCCAAGGCATAATGAATGAAAAAGAATACCCGTTGACCGCAGCGCAAAATGTGGTGGCGAACCTGGCTGATTTTGTTCATACCCTGGAACTGCTTTCTTTGATCGCTGTTGTGGACTTCAAAAGTGAGATCGATGAAGAACTCATGAAAAAAGCGATCGTGGAATCGGTTAAACGTTTGCCCTATTGCAATGTTCGCTTCAGAAGACGGGAAGACGGGAATGTTGTACAGTATTTGTGCGGCAACGAACCGGAACCGATCGAAACGGTTGACCTGTCCCAGGAGGAAGAGGCAAATCTTGAAGAGGTCTTCCGTCAGTGGAACAGAGATGCATTTCCCGAGAGCTTCGAGGAAATCCAACTCTATAAGTTCAAGATCCTCCACTATCAGGATGGACACCAGGGACTCTTCTTCTGCTTCCAGCATTTTATCATGGATGGGTATGCGGGCATTTACACGCTTCACTATGTCAGCAAAGTATACACTTCTCTCCTGTGCGGCACAGAGCTTCCGTCCCCGGGACCTGAGCCGTGGCCGCTGATTGACAACGACCTTGCTTTCCATGCCAGTCCCCGCTATCAAAAGGGCTTTCAGAAGCTCTGCTCTTACTTTGATACAGAGCCTTGCTTTTCTTCCATTAATGGAGCCGGCGCACCGGAGTTCGTTGAGGGAAAGAGATACGGGAAGAAGCAGGATTTCTCCCAGTTCGGAGGAGGAATGATCTCTTATCCCCTCCAGCCAGCTTTCGGGGAAATGATAGAAAAGGAAGCAAAGAGATTGAATATCGCGCCGCTGAATTTCTTCCTTCTTGCGCTTCGGAGCTATCAGGGCCGTGTAAGCAATACGGATGATGTTACGATCGCCTCCCTGGTTTGCTGCCGGTCCACTCTCTTCGAAAAGCACTGCGGTATGAATATGGCAGATTCTCAGCTGGTTCGCTCTGTGATCCCCGATGACTGCTCTTTCCAGGATGCGGTTTTGATGCTGTCGGATATTCAGAATGAAGAACTGCGCTATGCCAAGGTCGTGGACAGTGAAGTGATCAGCGCTGTGAATGAGAAATATGGGGTTCCGGAGAACGGCACCTATTTTTCTTCGTGGCTCACCTATTTCCCTCCCGTTACCCATGGGGAAGGGCTGATTGATCTGTCAGTCAAGTTTGTTACAAACGGCTGGGCTGCGATTCCGCTTTATATGCTCATTATTCCTGACAGCAACCATGGAACGATGAGCGCTACTTACAGCTATGCATTGGGTTACACGCCGCGCGAAAACGTGGAGCGCTTCCATGCATTTATGCTGAAGTTCCTGGAAAAGGGAATCGCACAGCCGGACAAGGCAATTGGTACGCTCGTTGACGAGAGTATCTAAACCTTTTTTGCCGGGCGCCCTCTGCGGTGTTCGAGAGTTACAGAAGGTGTGATTCGCGAAAATGAACAATGAGAACAGGAGTTTTATGACCCGGCTTGCGAGCTTCGTGGTTGACAGAAGGAGATGGATCCTTCTGCTCTTCGCGGCGATGCTCGTGTTCTCGGTGTTCTCCTTGCGATGGATCAAGGTGGAGGAGGATATCACCGCCTATCTGCCGGAGGAGGCCGAAGCCAAGCAGGGCCTGGCCATCATGGAGGAGGAGTTCATCACCTACGGCACTGCCAAGGTCATGGTGAGGGACATCAGTCTGGAGGACGCCAAAGCCCTGTCCGGGGATCTGTCCAAGGTCCAGGACGTGGTCCTGGTCCAGTTTGACGACAGCGCTTCCCACTATAAGGACGATACCGCGCTCTTCGACCTGACCTTTGCGGACGTGGCGGCCTCCGAGCGCAGCGAACAGGCGCTGGAGCAGGTGAAGACGCTGCTGGCAGACCGGGACGTCACCATTGATACGGAGGTGGGCTTCAGCCTCTCCAAGCTGGTGGCCGAGCAAATGCTGACCGTGCTGATCTTTGTGGTCATCGTGGTCCTTGCGGTGCTGGTCTTCACCTCCAGCACCTATGCCGAGATCCCGGTGATGATCCTGACCTTTATGGTGGCGGCCGTCATCAACATCGGCACCCACTTTTTGATGGGGACCATCTCCTTCGTCTCCAACTCCGTGGCCATTGTGCTGCAGCTGGCCCTGTCGGTGGACTATGCCATCATCTTCTGCAACCGCTACAAGGAAGAGCATGAGCGCCTGGATATCCATGACGCCGTGGTGAAGGCTCTGACAGCCTCCATTCCGGAGATCTTCGCCAGCAGCCTGACCACCATTGCCGGCCTCACGGCCATGACCTTCATGCAGTTCCGTCTGGGCGTGGATATGGGCATGACCCTGATCAAGGCCATCCTCTGCAGCCTGCTCACGGTGTTCTTCTTCATGCCGGCGCTTCTCATGGCCTTCGGCAAGGCCATGGACAAAACCAGGCATCGCCGCTTCGTACCCAAGATCACCCCCATCGGCAAATTTGCCTACAAGTCCCGCTTCGTGATGCCTATCCTGCTGGTGCTGCTGGTGGTGGGCGCCTATCTGACCTTCAGCCGGGTGCACTATGCCTACAGTGTGGACATGGTCCCCGCTTTCCGCCAGACCGAGTATGAGCGCTCCAAGGAAGAGGTCCGGGAGACCTTCGGCCACAGCAATGTGGTGGCCGTGATGGTCCCCTCCGGGGACTATGCCGCCGAGCGGGAGCTGCTGGAGGAGCTGAAGCTCCACCCGGAGGTAAAGTCCGCCATGGGACTGGCCGATATCGAGGCCATCGAGGGCCACACCATCACCGATGCGGTGGATTACACCGAATTTCAGAACATTGCGGGCATCGATGAGATCAGCGCCAAGGCTGTGTTCGCCTATTACGCCGCAGAACAGGGCGACCATCGGGCTGCCCGTGAGAATCTGGCCGGCTACAAGGCCTCGCTTCTGGATCTGTTCCTCTTCCTGCATGACAGGGTAGAGGCCGGGGATGTGGAGCTGGAAGAGAACCAGGTGGCGCTCATCAAGCAGCTTTTCGATCAGCTCAGCATGGTCCGGGGCCAACTGATGAGCGAGCATTACAGCCGCCTTGTGCTGGACCTGAATCTGCCGGTCCAGTCGGAGGAGACCTTCCGCTTCCTGGACCAGATCCACCATATCGCCGCCCAGTATTATGACAGCGGCGTTGTCCTCACCGGCGATTCGGTGAGCGCGCTGGGCTTCCGGGATTCCTTCGCCGCGGATAACGCAGTGGTGGGCCTCATGAGCCTGGTGCTGGTGATGCTGATCCTGTTCTTCACCTTCAAGTCCTTCGGCATGCCCCTGCTGCTGATCCTGGTGATCCAGGGCAGCATCTGGATGAACTTTGCCATTGCCGCCCTGAAGGGCGACTATGTGTTCTTCCTTTGCTATCTGATCGTCAGCGCCATCCAGATGGGCGCCAATATCGACTATGCCATCGTGGTCTCTTCCCGCTACCGGGAATTCCGGGAGACGATGGACAAGAGGGACGCCATTATCGAGACATTGAATCTGGCCTTCCCCACCATCATCACCTCGGGCCTCATGATGGTCTGCGCGGGCCTGCTGATCGGCTTCCAGGTGTCCCAGTGCATCATCGCCGGCATGGGCTACTATGTGGGTACCGGCACCAGCATCTCCCTTGTGCTGATCCTCTTTGCCCTGCCGCAGGTGCTCCTGCTGGGAGATTCCTTCGTGTCGGCTACCACGCTGCACACTGAAAAGTCCCGCTTCCTGGGCTTCCTGGCCAGAAATCGCCTGCGCATTGCCGGCGGGCTCCTGGCCGCGGCGATGCTGTTTGCCGCAGCCACCATTCCCCTCGGCCTGCACCGGGGCGCTTCGCTGCTGAAGGACTCTCAAGAGCGGGTGGGCGGTCTGCTGGAGCAGACCGGCCAGCTCCGCGCCCTGGCGGAGAAGCTGGAAGGGGAAGGCAATGACCTGGACAGCCTGAAATATGATTTTGCCCAGCAGCTGGTCACCGACGAGGTCGGCTCCGTGCAGTTGGCTGAGGGCGAGCAGGTGCTGGCGGAAAACGAGGAGCTGTACAACAGCGGCCTTGCCCAGTACAATGCCGGCGCAGCCCAGCTGGCGGATGCCCAGGCCCAGTATGACGAGGGCGCGGCAAGGCTTGCCGAGGCGCAGGCCCAGTATGACGCGGGCCTTGCCGCTTATAACGAAGGCCTTGCCGCCTACGAGGAGGGACAGCGCCAGCTGGCCGAAGGCCAGGCCCAGTATGACGCCGGCATGGCCGCTTACGAGGAAGGCCAGCGCCAGCTGGCCGAAGGCCAGGCCCAGTATGACGAGGGGCTTGCCCAGTATAACTCTGCCAAAGCCGCGCTGGACGCGGTGGAACCGCTCTACGCGGTGATCAGTGCCCTGCAGGACCGCGCCGATGCGCTGCAGGAACAGTATGATGCCGCCATAGAGCAGGGCGACATTGCCTCCGCTCTGATCATCGCAGCGGAGCTGGCAGGCGTGCGGGCATCCTTGGAGGCCCAGCTTGGCGGGATGAGCCTGGGCGGCCTTGCGGCGCAGTACCAGGAGGCCAGAGCCCAGCTGGCCGCTGCGGAGCAGCAGCTGGCCGAAGGCAAGGCCGCGCTGGACGAGGGCTATGCCCAGGCTGCTGCCGCCGAGCAGCAGCTGGCCGAGGGCAAGGCCGCGCTGGATGAGGGCTATGCCAGAGCCGCGGAGGCCGAGCAGCAGCTGGCCGAAGGCGAACGGCAGCTGGCCGAGGGCAAAGCCGCCCTGGACGAGGGCTATGCCCAGCTGGCCGAGGGCGGAAGCCAGATCGCAGAGGGCAGACAACAGCTGAACGACGCCCACGAACTCCTGGAAGAGGGCGGCAATGAGCTGGAGGCCGGCCGTCAGAAGCTGGAGGAAGGCCGTGAGATGCTGGAGGAGAACCTGGCAGCCTTGAACAACAGCCTTTCCGACCTGGACCAGCTCAGCGATGAGATGGAACGGCTGAAGCAGGGACTGCGGCTCCTGAAATCCGAGCCGGGGCTCAAGGACACGCTCTCGAGAAATGCCGGCGCCTTGGAGACGCTGGATGCTGCGGAGTCCTATTACCGCGGCCTCCTGCAGCAGGCGGAAAACGAAAACCGTTCCGCTCGCTTTGGGTCCATCCTGATGGCGCTGTCGCTGATCTGCGCTGTGGTTTCCCTGGTCCTCGCGAATGCCCTGAAAAAGAAGCCGCTTCCCGCGGCCATCCTCAGCGCCGCCGCCGGTCTGCTGAGCCTGATGGCTCTTGTGATCTGGCGCAGCCGCTGCGTGATGTTGGGCGGCCTGCTGCCCCTGGCAGCATTGATCCTGACCATCTGCGCTGCGCTGTTTTCGGAGTTCCTGTTTCGGAAAAGACGGACTGCCGAAGACTGACGTGTATACATGAAAAGACGGAGTCTGTTCGCTGTGGGCAGACTCCGTTTTTCGTTTGCTTGTTTTTTCGCCCTGTTCGTGGTATTGTATAAAAAATGCTTCCTGCTCTCAGCGGAAGGGAAGGCGAGAAAGGGGAGGGAAACATGCTGACCTGGTATGTGACCTATCATTGCAAAAAGGGGCAGAGAGCCGCCTTCTATCAGGCGCTCTGCGATTTGGGCGTAAAAGCCGGCTCCCGGGCGGAAAATGGCAATATCCGCTATGATTATTTCTTCGCGGCGGAGAATGAAAACGACCTGCTGTTGGTGGAGAGCTGGACCAATCCCGCTTTCCAGCAGGCACACTGCCAGACCCCGCGTTTTCAGAAGCTGCAGGAGATCAAGGCCCGCTTCTGTGAGCGGGTGGAGATCGAAAAAGTGAACTGGTGATGGAGCAGCGAAAAGCGATCTATCATCTCCCGGGGCTCTTTGAATTTATCGACTTTTACCGCGTCTTCCTGCCGCTCTATCGGGAGCACCGTGACTGGTTTTATGACTGGTGCGAGATCGGCTCGCTCTACGGCGCCCCGGCAGACTGCCTTTGGGGCGGCGGCCGGGTGGGCTTTGGGGAGGACCGGCCGGAGGACGCGGCGGCGCTCACGGAGGAATACGGGATCTCCGCCCGGCTCACCTTTTCAAACTCCCTTTTGCGGCCGGAGCATCTGGCTGACAAGGACTGCAACGCCCTCTGTGCTCTGTTTGAGAACTGCGGGGCGGTGCAAAACGGCGTGATCCTGGCTTCCGACCTGCTGCTGGACTATCTGCAAAAGCAGTACCCTGGCCTCTATTTCGTCTCCTCCACCACCAAGGTGCTTCGGGACTTCCCGCTTTTGGAAAAAGAACTGGAGCGGCCTGAATTTCGCTTTGTTGTGCCGGATTTTCGGCTGAACAGGGCCTTTGACAGACTGAATAGTCTGCCGCAGGACAAAAAGGAGAAGCTGGAGTTCCTCTGCAACGAGTGCTGTTGGTTCGACTGCCCGGACCGGAAGGCCTGCTATGAAAACGTGAGCCGCCGGAATCTGGGGGAGGATTGCCCGGAGCACGTCTGCGTTTCCCCGACGGCAAGCCGGGGCTACCGTTTCTCCGACGCTATGGAAAACCCCGGCTTTATCGGGATCGGGGACATTCAGAACCTCTATCTTCCCAAAGGCTTTTCCCAGTTCAAGATCGAGGGGCGGAGTCTTGGCAGCGCTCTGCTGCTGGAATTTCTGCTCTACTACCTGACCAAACCGGAATATCAGCTGAAGGTTCGGGAGGAGATCTATTTGACCGGCTCCCTGGACCTGTTTTAAGGATTTGACTGCTATGGAATACATCCGTGTCACAAACGAAAACCTGGAGCGGGAACACATCTGCTGCGCCATCTCCAACAACAAGGATGTGCAGGTCGCCTCCAAAAAAGCCTGGCTATCACAGCGCTTTGACGAGGGCCTTGTTTTCCTCAAAAGCGTGGAGCGGGGCAAATGCTTCATTGAATATCTCCCCGCGGAGATGGCTTGGAATCCCATCGAGGCCGAGGACTATATGTACATCGACTGCCTCTGGGTCTCCGGCTCCTTCAAGGGCCACGGCTACTCCAACGATCTGCTGGCCGCCTGCATTGCCGACAGCAAAGAGAAGGGCAAAAAGGGCCTTTGCATTCTCTCCTCTGCCAAAAAGAAGCCCTTTTTGGCAGACCCCAAATATTTGCAATACAAGGGCTTTTCCGTCTCCGACGAGGCGGATAATGGCATTCAGCTCTGGTACTTGCCCTTTGAAGAGGGAGCGGAAAAGCCCCGCTTCCGGGACTGCGCCAGACATCCCCATGTGGACGAGATGGGCTATGTGCTGTATTATACCAGCCAGTGTCCCTTCAACGCCAAATACGTTCCCATCCTGGAGGAGACGGCAAGAACGCAGGGCATACCCTTCCAGGCGATCCATATGCAGAGCCGGGAGGAGGCCCAGGCAGCGCCCACACCCATCACCACCTACGCCCTCTTCTGCGATGGGGCGTATTTGAGCAACGAGCAGATGAACGAGGCCAGGTTCCTGAAGCTGCTGGCCCGGAGCAAGACGCTATGATCGAAATACCGTTTCTTTTGGCGGAGGGCCTCTACGCGCTCTGCTGGCTGCTGCTTCGTGCGGCGGTCTGGCACCGGCAAAAGCACATCGACTGGAAGCGGGAGTGCAATCTGCTGTTGATGGCAGTGAACCTGGCGGTGATCCTGCGCTTCGTGTTCTTCCCCATGTTCAGGGTGGACGGCCGGGTGCAGCCCCTGCTTTTTGACCCGGCCAGGGTCTGGCCCTTCCGGCTGAATTCGCTGCCCTTTGTGAATCTGAAGCTCTATAGCAGCAAAAAGAATCTCTTGCTGAATGTGCTCGGAAATGTGGCCATGTTTATCCCCAGCGGGATCATCCTGCCGCTGCTGTACAGGAAGCTGGACCGCCTCTGGAAGGTGACGGGCGTGGGTGCTCTGATGTCCCTTGCCATCGAGATCCTGCAGCTGCCCTTTTTCGGGCGAGCGACGGACGCGGACGATTTGGTTCAGAACACCTGCGGCGTCCTCATCGGCTATGGAATCTATGCCCTGGCGCGGCGCTGCTTCCAAAGCGGAAGTAGGGACCGCAGGAAGCCTGATTCATGGAACTGAGAGGCGTGGCATCGAAGCAAGGGAGGACGGATGCTTCTATGAAAGACTGGGACGAGGATACGCTGCTGCTCTTCAACGCACAGCCTTCCGCGCTGCCTCTCCTGGAGGAGCTGGAAGAGGAAATCTTCACCCGCTTCCCGGAGACGAACAGGCGGGTGCGGAAAACCCAGATCAGCTATTTTCACCGCTATGTTTTCGCGTGCGTCTCCTTGACCCGGGTGAAGCGGAAGGCGGAGCTGCCCAAGACCTGGCTCACACTGACCCTGGGCCTGCCCTATCCGCTGGAATCTCCGCGGGTGGCGGTGAAGACGGAGGCTTATCCCGGCCGCTGGACAACCCATTTTGTGCTCTCTTCGCCGGAGGACCTGGACGGGGAGCTTCTGAACTGGCTGGAGGAGGCATACGCATTTTCGGAATGTAAATAGGAGGGAATATCATGAAAGAGAAAGACGGCGTTTTGGGAAACCGGGATGAAAAAGAAAAAAGCCGGGAGCTCTCTGCCGCAGAGGAGCGGCGGCTCCGGCGCTTTGAGGCGCTTTCGGAAGAACTGATCGGACAGGGATACCGGCGGGTGGAACTGACCGTCAGCATCGTGAAGGCCAACATCTTTGCCGCGGTTTTGCTGCTCCCGCTGCTGATCGTCGGGATCGGTCTGTTTTTCCTGCATAACCACAGCGTGAGCGGGGGCCTGGGAATGCTGAATCCGATCCTCTTCCTGGTGCTGCTCTTCGCACTGATCGTGGTGCATGAGCTGATCCACGGTCTCAGCTGGTCGCTCTTTGCCGAGCACCATTGGAAGGACATCGAATTCGGCTTTATGAAGCAGTATCTGACGCCCTACTGTACCTGCGGCGTGCCGCTGGAGAAGGGGGCATACATCTTCGGCGCCCTGATGCCGCTGGTGCTTCTGGGGATCCTTCCCATGATCGCGGGGATCCTGTTGGGCTCCTTTGGCCTTCTTTTGCTTGGCATCATCATGGCGGATTCGGCGGCGGGGGATATCATGATCGTCTGGAAGATCCTGCGCTACCGGAGCGAAGCCAAAACCATCGTTTACATCGATCATCCGACCCAGGCGGGCGGCGTCATCTTTGAAAAATGATCCCGTCGGTTGAAAAGCCGGTTTCAGATAAAGTTGGAGCAATCATCAAAGCATAGCACAAAATAGGAGGAAGAAAATGAAAAAAACGATTTCTCTGCTGATGATCCTGGTTTTGCTGCTGGGTCTTTGCGCCTGCGGCCAGAAGCCGGAAGAAGTGAAGGAGTGGAGCCGCAGCGGCTACTTCTCCGACGAAAACGGCAATATCCTCTCCGTCACCTGGATGGAGGACGTGGTGGATCCCGGCTGGTATGTGGGCGTGATGCTGGGCGAGCGGATGGGCGGCGGGACCCTTCCCCAGGAGGGGAACAGCCTTCACGGCAACCTGAACGGCGGGGACGAGAGCGCGGAGCCCTTCGTGGTCACGGTCTCCGAGGAGGGGGAGGACGGCCTGCTGCTCCAGGTGGAGGGCGGCGAGAGCTATCACTTCATGCCCTATGACATGCCCGAAGCGACGATCTTTGTCACCATCAACACCGAGGGCATGGGCAACATTGCCTATGCCGAAGGGGAAGCTGCGCCCGAGGCAGACCCGGAGATGCCTTTCCAGTCTGCCCAGATCAATCTGGAGAAGCCGGAGACCTATTCCATCCTGGCCTGGCCCCAAACCGGCTATCTGTTTGTGAAGTGGCAGAAGGACGGCGAGGACTTCTCCACCGAGGCGCAGATCACCGTGGAACTCACCGAGAGCGCGGACTTTGTGGCCGTGTTTGAAGAGGATCCCGATTGGCAGAATCCCGTGATGAACTTTGTGGGCAACTACCAGAGCGGCCGGGCCCTCGCCACCGTGGAATGCCTGGACAAGGACGAGGCCAGGATCACCATCAAGTGGGGCGGCAGCGCCTGGGATCTGGCACGCTGGCTCATCGTTGGCAAGCTGGACACCGATACGCTTACCATCACCTATGAGGGCTGCAGCAAGTACAACGTGACCTACGACGATAAGGGCGAAGTGAAGAACGAGGAGCAGGTCTACGGCGACGGCACCGGCACCATCGTCTTCCACGACGGCGGCTTCACCTGGCACGAGGATCAGTCCGAGTACGGCGAAGACATGGAGTTCGAGTGGCTGCCCGTGGAGGAGAGCGAGACCATCGGCATGGCAAATCCCTGGCGCGTCATCAGCGAGGAAGAGGCTCGGAATTTCTTCGCCCAGCCCTTCAAAGTGCCCGAGGGCGCAGAGAATGTGGAGTGGAGCGTGATGGAAGCCGCCGACGCCAACCCCCTGCTGCAGCTGAGCTTTGACCTGGACGGGCAGCACTACACCGCCCGAATGCAGGCCACCGACGACGCGGAGGCGGACATCTCCGGCATGAACTATGCCTGGGCGGATGAGATGGCGCGGAGCCTGCAAAACTGGGCCGAGGGCAAGCTCACCGCGAAGTGCTTCCGCTTTGTGGGAGGAAATGAGTATGACGCGGATCTCTGCACCTGGTTTGACGCGGAGACCGGCATTTCCTATGCCGTCGGCGTGACGGCGGAGGATCTGGACGGCTTTGATCTGTTGGCGATCGCCGAGCAGATGTGCCCCCAGGAATAAAGCAACAGCAAAAGAGCGAACGGTGATGGGCCGTTCGCTCTTTTTTGACGGTGAGAAAAGTGCGTTCTCCTATCGCAATTTGAGAGCAGATAGGCTATAATGGAAAGGAGAAAGGGAGGAGAGCTTGTGAGCTTTATCGAGCAGATGAGCTGGACCAGGGCGCCGAAGGCGTTTTGCGTGGAGGGAGAGAAGATCTCCATCACTACCGAGCCCCACACGGATCTCTGGCAGCGGACCTATTATCATTTCCGCAACGACAACGCACCGCTCCTGCAGATGGAAACGGAGGAAAGATATTTTTCTTTCGTGGTAAAGACGGATTTCAGCCAGAGCCATCACCGCTTTGACCAGTGCGGGATCGTCCTGTATCTGGACGCGGAAAACTGGCTGAAGGCCTCGGTGGAATATGAAAACGAGCAGTTTCAGCACCTGGGCTCGGTGGTGACGAACCACGGCTGGTCGGACTGGGCCATCACCGCCATTCCTGCGGATGTCAAGACCATGTGGTACCGCCTGAGCCGCCGGGAGGACGACTACTGCGTGGAGTGCTCCTATGACGGGGGGCACTTTTCCCAGATGCGGGTCTGCCACCTTTGGGAGGGCGCGGAGAAGATCCGCTTCGGCATCTACGCCTGCAGCCCGGAGAATTCCAGCTTCACGGCGCGGTTCACCGATCTTGCGGTGACGGACTGCGCCTGGAAGGCCCACGACGGCCAGCAGCCGGACAAGGCGTAAGGCCAGGCTTGAATCGCATAAACGAGGAGGCGGAGAAATGTTGGATATTCTGAAAAAGCGATTTCTCGACAACAGGCAGCGGCATCCGGACTTGAGCTGGGAGCAGGTGGAAAGCCGCCTGCGGGAAAACGAAGCTGCCCTCGCGGCGCTGCTGCGCATGGAGGAGAGCGGGGGAGAGCCGGACGTCATCGGGTATTTCCCCGGCACGGACAAGCTCCTGTTCTGTGACTGCGCGAAGGAGACCCCTGCCGGGCGGCGAAGCCTCTGCTATGATGAAGAAGCCTTAAAAAAGCGGGCGAAGAACCCGCCAGCGGGGAGCGCGGAACGCCAGGCCCGGGAGATGGGCGTGGAGCTCCTGACGGAGGAACTCTATTACAGACTCCAGGAACTGGGCGAATTCGATTTGAAGACCTCCAGCTGGATCGCCACGCCTCCGGAGATCCGACGGCTGGGCGGCGCTCTTTTCTGCGAGCGGCGCTACGGCAGGACCTTCACCTTCCACAACGGAGCGGATTCTTACTACTCCGTCCGGGGCTGGCGGGGCTATCTTGCGGTGTGAAAGGAGAGAGCGGCATGTTCAAGGACTGGCAGCTTGCCATGATGGAAGGCTACGGCCTCATGGACACCAACACCGGGCTCATCAATCGGGTGGCTCGGACTTTGGCCAAGAGCCCCAACGATACCATCGACACCGCGGAATTTCGCAGCGCCTGTTCTTCCTGCGGCGTGGACCCGGACTCCTTTACCCAGCGGGATCTGGACCAACTGCAGCGCAAGCTCAACGAGATCACATGAGTGGAAGGGGAAGCGGAGCGCGGCATGAGATTTCAACACACCAATCGCCCGGGCTTTCTCCTGGGCTTTATCGACTTTTTCACGGCAGGGCTGTTCTTTCTTGTCTACATGCAGCTGGGACTGCAGGACGAGCTGGACGAGATCCTGGGCAGACGGACCCAGCGCTACTGGCTGGCCTATCTGCTGGGGATCCCCACGCTTTTTGTCTATACCCTGGTCTGGATGGGGCGAATCGCGGAGGAGCTGAAAGGCAAAGCCCAGGAGCTTGGCATCGAAGGGAAGCTCACTTCCTTCCGGCACATGTTCGATTGGAACGTGTTCGGCCTGCTGTTGATGGGACCGGCGGTGGCCACGGAGCGCTTCTTCGACACCCTCAACAAGGTGGAGCGAGAGCTCAATCGCCGCAGCGGCAATTGAATCCTGCGGACATCCATAAAACGGCGCCATCTCTTCGATGGCGCCGTTTTATGACATGTTGTTTGTGAATAATCTAACTGTCATATCCCGCACAAAGACAGAAAAAGCGTGTATAATACAGACAGCGAAAAACAACAAGAGGACAGGAGGGCTTTCCCATGAAATATGACCGCATTTTGATCGTGGTAGACATGCAGAAGGACTTTATCGACGGCGCGCTGGGCACTGCGGAGGCGGTGGCCATCACTCCGGCTGCGGCAGAGAAGCTCCGCGCCTGGCGGGCGGAGGGCCTGCCTGTTATCGCCACCCTGGACACTCATGGAGAGGACTATCTCGCCACTCGCGAGGGACGTTTTCTGCCGGTGGAGCACTGCATCAAGGGCACACCAGGCTGGGAGCTGAACGGGGAAATCAGCGATGCCCTGGGGGACGAGACAAAGCTGGAAAAGCCCAGCTTCGGCAGCATGGAGCTGCCTGCCCTGGTGCGTGAGCTCACCGGCGCGGAAGGGGACGGCAAGGGCCTTTCCATCCAGCTCATCGGTCTCTGCACCGATATCTGCGTGGTGTCCAACGCCATGATCCTGAAAGCCGCGTTCCCTGAGGCGGAGATGACTGTGGACAGCGCTTGCTGCGCCGGCGTTACCCCGGAAAAGCACCGGGCTGCCCTGGAGACCATGGCCAGCTGCCAGATCCACATTATTTGAGGAGGAGAGAAGGATGAACAAGATGCCTGCCAATCCCGCCATGGTCATGGACCTCTATGAGCTCACCATGGCCAACGGCTACTATCTGGACGAGGAGAGCCGGAACACCCGGGTGGCCTTCGATGTATTCTTCCGCCGGAATCCCGATCAGGGAGGTTTTTCTGTCTTCGCTGGGCTGGAGCAGATCGTGGACTATCTGGACACCCTGCATTTTGAGAAGGAGGACGTGGACTATCTCCGCTCTCTCCAGCAGTTTGACGAGCGCTTCCTCCGTTACCTGGAGGACTTCCGCTTCCACGGGGACGTGTACGCCTTCCCCGAGGGCAGCGTCATCTACCCCGGCGAACCCATCATCACCGTGGTGGCGGATATCGTGGAGGCCCAGATCATCGAAACCGAGATCCTGGCCCAGTTCAATCATCAGAGCCTCATCGCAACCAAGGCCCGTCGGATCGTCCAGGCGGCGGGGGGCAGGGCCGTGTCGGACTTCGGCGCCCGCCGGGCCCACGGCAACGACGCCGCGGTCTACGGGGCCCGGGCCTGCTTCATCGGCGGCGTGAAAGGCACCGCCACGGTGCTGGCCGGGCAGAAGTTTGATATCCCGGTCAGCGGCACCATGGCCCACAGTTGGGTCATGCTCTATGAGGACGAGCTTACCGCTTTCCGCCGCTTTGCTGAGCGCTACCCCCACAACTGTATCCTCCTGGTGGATACCTACGACGTGCTCAATTCCGGCATGCCCAATGCCATCAAGGTCTTTCAGGAAATGCGGGAGCAGGGCATCCAGTCCCGCAGCTACGGCATTCGCATCGACAGCGGAGACCTTGCCTATCTCACCAAGAAGGCCCGCGCCATGCTGGACGAGGCGGGCTTCCAGGATGCGAAGATCATCATCTCCAACAGCCTGGATGAGTACACCATCACCTCTATCCTGGACCAGGGCGGCCAGGTCAACGCCTTCGGTGTGGGCGAGCGGATGATCACCTCCCGCTCCGAGCCGGTGTTCGGCGGCGTGTACAAGCTCTGCGCCGTGAACCGGAACGGCGTCTGGGAGCCGCGGATCAAGGTCTCCGACACGGTGGAGAAGACCACCAATCCCGGCCTGAAGGACGTGTACCGCATTTATGACGCGGACGGACGGGCGGTGGCGGATCTCATCTGCATGCAGGGGGAGGAAGTGGATCTGACGAAGCCCTATCGCTTTGTGGATCCCCTGCGCCCCTGGAAGCTCATGTTCCTGGAAAACTGCACGGCTAAAAAGCTGCAGATCCAGGTGCTGAAGGACGGCCACCGCTGCTTCGAGCCGGAGCCGCTCCAGCAGATCGCCCAGCGTCTGAAAGATCAGCTGGAGGGCGAGATCTGGAAGGAGGAGCAGCGCTTCTCCAACCCCCACCAGCACTATCTGGACATGAGCCCGGCCTATTATGAGATGAAGATGGATCTGCTTTCCAAGTCCCACTGAGGAAACTGCTATGGAAAACTACTTTTTTGACGCAGCCCGGGAGCGGGACCGTCTGGTGGAGGCTCTGCGGGAGCTTTCCCGGCAGCAGGGCTTTTCCCGTGTGGTGATCGGCATCTCCGGCGGGAAGGATTCCAGCGTCGCAGCGGCCCTCTGCGCCCGTGCGCTGGGGAAAGAGAACGTGTACGGTATCCTGCTTCCCGATGGGGAGCAGAAGGATATTGCGGACAGCGAAAGAGTCTGCGCCGCCCTGGGGATCCGGCACCGCACCCTGAACATCGGCCCCATGCACCTGGCCCTTCTCAGCCAGGTGGAACCGGAGCGGGAACCGGCGGAAGGGGAGTTCGCCTTGCCTTTTGACCGGGAGAGCAACATCAACGTTGGCCCGCGCCTGCGCATGACCCTGCTGCGCTACGCCGCCCAGGCCCTTGGCGCTCGCCTCGTGGGCACCGGGAACCTCTCCGAGGCCACGGTGGGCTACTGCACCAAGGACGGGGACACCTCCTGTGACTTTTCGCTGCTGGGCTCGCTTACCAGTGTGGAGGTGGTGGAAGTGGGCCTCAGCATGGAGGAACTGCCCCGGAATCTGGTCTGCAAGACGCCCAGCGATGGCCTCTCCGGCATGAGCGACGAGGAAAAGCTGGGCCTGCGTTATCAGGACATCCACAATTATCTGCGCCTGGGCACCAGCGGCGACGCCGAGACGGATGAAAAGATCCGCCGGAAGGAGAGAGCCAACCTCCACAAGCGCCGCATGCCGATCATTCTGTAAAACACAAAGGATCTTCCAATCGGAAGATCCTTTTGTTTTATCTCGAAGTACCGCGGATCGGGATTTACAAACTTTGGAAATCATGCTATCATCGGATCACGCAATAGAGCAACGATAAGGAGGCGTGTCCCATGCAGAGCAATTCCGGCCTGTGGGTGATCCGGCCCTTCAACACGGTGTTTCTTGTGACCTTCGGCGTGTTCCTCGCGCTTCTCATCGTGGCAAGCTTTTTGCTGCGCAATCAGAGCGAAAAAACCAGACAGACGGTGCTGATCGCAGCCTGCCTTGTGACCTTCGTGGGCTTTTTCGTTTATAAATACTATCTCTCCCTGGACGCGGACTTCAATGTGCTCACCGCGGAGCGGGGCGGCTTCAACTGGTGGGGCGAGCTGCCGCTGCATCTTTGCAACATCAACATGATGCTGATCCCCATCGCTGTGTGGCGCAAGCACAAGCCCCTTCTGGCCTTTTGCTTTTTCCTTGCGCCTTTGGGGGCCATGATGGCCCTGGCCATGCCGGGCGTTGCCTTCGAAGGCTATTCGCTCCTGCTCCCCAGAAACCTTGGCTATTACGGCACCCATTTCATGATCGTCATCGAGGGGCTTGCCATCGTGAGCTTCGGCCTCTACCGGCCCAGCTTTCGGGATCTGCCGCGCACGGTGGGGACGGCCCTGCTCATCACCTTCGGCGTCTTTCTCATCAATCTGCTGCTGCGCCGGACGGGCTTGAATCCCAAGGCCAATTACTTCTTTTCCGTGGAGACCGAGGGGAACCCGCTGCTGGAGATCTTCCACCGCTGGATCCCTGTGCCCTTCCTGTATCTGCTGCCCTCCGTCCTGATCCTGGGCAGCTACATGGGCCTCATCACCGGGGGCTTTGCCCTGGCGGATGCGCTGAAGAAAAAGAAAGCGCAATAGCAAACAGAACATAAAAAGACTGGCTCCCATCCGATCGATGGGAGCCAGTCTTTTTTCATATGGAATCAGAGCTCTGCGATGACCTCGCACTCCAGCAGCACGTCCTTGGGAAGCCGCGCCACCTCCACGCAGGAGCGGGCGGGGAAGGGTTCGGTGAAATACTGGGCGTAGATGGCATTGATGGCGCCAAAATCGTCCATGTTCTTGATGAACACCGTGGTCTTCACGGTCTTGCTCAGGTCGGAGCCCGCGGCTTTCAGCAGCTCACCCAGGTTTTTGAAAACCTGATGGGCCTGGGCCTCCAGCCCTTCGGCCAGAGCGCCGGTCTCGGGGATGATGGGGATCTGCCCGGAGGTGTAGACCAGATTGCCCACGATCTGAGCCTGGGAATAAGGGCCGATGGCGGCCGGCGCCTTGTTGGTAGAAACAGCTTTCATTACAATCTCCTTTCAACTTTGGCTCCCCTGACTAAGGGGAGCTGTCCGCGCAGCGGACTGAGGGGTCTCCTTTCCTTATAGGCTCCCCTGACTAAGGGGAGCTGTCTGACGCCGTCTCACGCAAGGCGGCAGACTGAGGGGTCTTCCTTTCCTTATAGGCCCCCTTGTCTAAAGGGGGCTCCCGCGAAGCGTGCGGGGGATTATTCCTTATCTCTTCCTTCTTCTCTATTCACTCTTCTCTGAATTTGCTCCCGGTAAGGGAAGCAAATTCATTCCGCTTCCATCTCCACCTCGCAGCCGGTGGCGGCGATGGCCTCGATAACGCTCTTGCCGTGCTCCTCTCCGCCGACTTCGCAGACCACGTGTACGCTGGTCTGGCCCGGGTTCAGGCGGCGATAGAGCTGGTCGTGCTGCACGGAGATGACGTTGGCACGCTTGTCCGCCAGGACAGACAGCAGCTGCACCAGGCTGCCGGGCCGATCCGCCAGGGTGGCGACAAACTTGAGGCGGCGATTGCGGGCAACCAGGCCCTGCTCGATGATGTTTTGCAGAAAGCTCACGTCCACGTTGCCGCCGGACATGAGGCAGACCACTCGCTTGCCCTTCACGTCGATCTTGCCGCTGAGCACGGCGGCCAGCGGCGTGGCGCCTGCAGGCTCCACGATCTGCTTGCAGCGCTCCATCAGCAGAAGGATGGCGTTTGCGATCTCCCGATCGGAGACGGTGACCACCCCGGCGGCGTACTTGTTGATGAGGCCCACGGTGATATCGCCGGGGACCTTCACGGCAATGCCGTCGGCAATGGTGCTGGCGCTCTCGGTGGTGACCAGCTTCTTCTGCTGAAAGCTCAGGGCAATGGCAGGGGCGCCTTCGGCCTGTACGCCATAGACCTTTACCCGCGGGTTCAGCAGGTGGGCGGCCAGAGCCGTACCGGCCAGCAGTCCGCCGCCGCCGGCGGGAACGATGATGATATCCGCCGTGGGCAGATCGCCCAGGATCTCCAGAGCCAGGGTGCCCTGGCCGGCGATGACCTCCAGATCGTTATAGGGATGCAGGAACTTGGCGCCTTCCTCCTCGCAGATACGGAGGGCTTCGTTATAGGCGTCGTCATAGCAGGAGCCGGTGAGCACCACCTTGGCGCCGTAGCCCTCGGTGGCCTGGACCTTGGCGATGGGGGCGGCCTTGGGCATGACGATGGTGGCGGGGATGCCGAAGCGGCTGGAGGCGTAGGCCACGCCCTGGGCGTGGTTGCCGGCGGAGGAGGCCACCACCGGGCAGCGCTCGCCCCGTTCGATCATGCAGGCGATCTTGTTGGAAGCGCCGCGGATCTTGAAGGAGCCGGTCTTCTGCCGGTTTTCGCATTTCAGATAGATCTTGCCGCCGGTGAGCTTGGAGAAGGTGGATGAAAGATCCAATTCCGTATGGTGCAGGATGGGTTTGAGACGTTCGGCTGCACGCTCAAAATCGTACAGTTCCAATTCCATGTTGTTCCCTCCAATTGGTAGAATGACCAAAAACACTATGTCCATTGTAAAACAATTGGTGTAAGATTGCAATGAGGAAAGCAAAAAACTTTCATGGCCTGTTTCAGCCGCCCATACATGGGAAGAAAGAGAAAACAGCGGAAATAGAGCTGTCTAACCGGGCTTTTTGAACGTTTTGGGGGCTGCGGCCCTCTTTCCTTTTTATGATCCATATGATATAATGCCGCCGTATCTCAAACTCAGTCTCAGCCGTTCTGGGAAATAGTACTATGGAAAACGAAAAGAAGACCAAAACCAAAGAAGAAAAAGCTTTCAGCAGGAAGCTGCTCTGGGACTTCCTGCGGGGGAGCAAGCTGTTTTTCGTCATCAGCATGCTCTCCGCGGCCGTGGCCGCCCTGGCGGACATGGTAAGCCCCCAGATCATCCGCATGGCGGTGGACAATGCCCTGGGCGGGAAGGAATCCAACCTCTCTCCCTTTGTCATGGGCATCGTGGACCGCTTCGGCGGCTTTGCCTATCTGGGCGAGCACATCTGGATCATGGCGGCTGCGATCCTGATCGTGGCGGCGGTGAAGGTGGTGGCCCAGTACTGCTTCCGGGTGTACAACACCAAGGGAGCCGAGACCCTGACCAAGACCATGCGGGACCGGCTCTTCGGCCACATCGAGCGCCTGCCCTATGCCTGGCACGCCAAGCACCGCACCGGCGATATCATCCAGCGCTGCACCTCGGATATCGAGACCATGAAGCGCTTCGTGTCCGAGCAGATGACCTCCATCTTCCGGATCCTGGTGCTGCTGGTGCTGTCGCTGAGCTTTATGCTCTCCATGAACTGGAAGCTCACCATCATCGCCATGCTGCCGGTGCCCTATGTGATCCTGCGCTCCTTCCAGTTCCACCGGAAGATCGGCGCGGCCTTCCTGGACTGCGACGAGAACGAGGGCAAGCTCTCCGCCATGGCCCAGGAGAATCTCACCGGCGTGCGGGTGGTGCGGGCCTTCGGGCGGGAGCGCTATGAGAAGGACCGCTTCGAAGAGCAGAATGAGTACTACACCGGTCTCTGGATGAAGCTTGCCACCCCCATGGCCCGGTTCTGGAGCATCAGCGATGTGCTCTCGGGGCTGCAGATCATGCTGATCGTGGTGTTCGGCTCCTGGCTCTGCATCCGGGGAGAGATGCTCCCCGGCGAGTACATCGCCTTTTTGAGCTACGGTGCCACCATGACCTGGCCCGTGCGTATGCTGGGGCGCATGATCTCCGAAATGAGCAAGGCCGGCGTCTCCATTGACCGTGTGGCCTACATCATGCAGGCGGAGGAGGAGAGGGAGACCGGCAAGGCCCTGACCCCGGCCATGGACCGGGACATCTGCTTTGACCATGTGTCCTTTGCTTATGAGGGCAGCCCCGAGATCCTCCACGACATCAGCTTCACCATGAAGGCCGGCACCACCCTGGGCATCCTGGGCGGCACCGGCAGCGGCAAGAGCACCATGATGCTCCTGCTGGATAAGCTCTATCTGCTGCCCGAGGGCTGCGGCAGCATCACGGTGGGCGGCGTAGACCTGCGGGATATCCAGACCCGGCATCTGCGCCGGAATATCGGCATGGTCCTGCAGGAGCCCTATCTCTTCTCCCGTACCATTGCGGAGAACATCAGCATTACCGAGGACGAAATGCCCATGGAGCGCATCCGGGAGGCCTCCCGGGCCGCCTGTCTGGACGAGACGGTGGAGAGCTTCCAGAAGGGCTATGACACCTTTGTGGGCGAGCGGGGCGTGACCCTCTCCGGCGGCCAGAAGCAGCGGGCCGCCATCGCCCGCACCCTGACCCAACAGAGCCCCATCATGATCTTTGACGACTCCCTCTCTGCTGTGGATACGGAGACCGACGCTAAGATCCGCAAAGCGCTGGAGAGCCGCTTTGGCAGCGCCAGCATCATCCTCATCTCCCACCGGATCACCACCCTCTCCAAGGCGGATCAGATCCTGGTGCTGGATCACGGGCGTATTGCGGAGATGGGCACCCACGTGCAGCTCAAACAGGGCGGCGGGATCTATCAGAAGATCTGCGAGATCCAGTCTGCCAGCGCAGAGGAGGTGTCGGCATGAAAAACGAGACCTCCAAACAGAAGAATCTGAAATTCTTCGGCATCGGTAAGGTGCTGCCCTACCTGAAAAACTACAAGAAGCCCCTGTTCTTCATGGTGCTGGGGAGCCTTGTAGGGAGCCTGGTGGACACCGGCGTGCCCCTCTTTCAGCGCTATGCCCTGAACCACTTCATCGGCGAGGGGACCCTGGACACCATCGTGCTCTTCGTGATCCTGTACCTCACCCTGATCTGCGGCGGCGCGCTTTTCAACTACGTCTCCGCCATGTACAGCATGAAGATCGAGGTGGGGGTGGACCGGGACCTGCGCAACGCCGCGTTCAACCATCTGCAGACCCTGTCCTTCTCCTACTACAATCAGAACAGCGTGGGCTACATCCACTCCCGCGTCATGTCGGATACCCAGCGTATCGGCTCCCTGGTCTCCTGGACCGTGCTGGAAAGCCTCTGGCAGATCGGCTATGTGGTGGGCGCGGTGGTGGTCATGCTTGCCATCAACACAAAGCTGGCCCTGCTGGTCATCGCGGTGCTTCCCTTGACGGTGCTGCTCTTCTCCCTCTTTCAGGCGCGGCTTACCAAGGCCAACCGTGAGATCCGGGAGCTGAACTCCCAGATCACCGGAGACTTCAACGAGGGCATCACCGGCGCGCGGACCATCAAGACCCTGGTGATCGAGGACAAGATGGAAAAGTCCTTCGTCGCCGACACGGCCTCCATGCGCCGCAAGAGCGTGGGCGCCGCCCGGCTGCGGGGCGCCTTCGCCGTCACCATGAACTTTGCCTCCTCACTGGCCCTGGCCATCGTGCTCTGGAAGGGCGGCGTCATCGCCAAGACCCAGATCGGTACCTTCTCCATGTTCATGTCCTATGCCCAGGGCATGATGGAGCCGGTCCGCTGGATCGTGGACGCCATCTCCGACCTCATCACCACCCAGGTGAACATCGAGCGCCTCACCAGACTTCTGGAGACCAAGCCCGACGTGAACGACAGCGCCGAAGTCACCGCCATCTACGGCGACAGCTTTGAGCCCAAGAAGGAGAACTGGGAGCCCATCCGGGGCGACATCCGCTTTGAGGACGTGTCCTTCCAGTACCCGGACGGGGACGAGAAGATCCTGGAGCACTTCGACCTGGACATCCCCTTCGGCACCAACGTGGCCATCGTGGGGGAGACAGGCGCCGGCAAATCCACCCTGGCCAATCTCATCTGCCGCTTCTACGAGCCCACCGAGGGCAAGGTGTTGATCGACGGGCGGGACGCCAGAGAACGCAGCCAGCTCTGGCTGCACTCCGCCATCGGCTATGTGCTGCAGACGCCGCACCTCTTCTCCGGCACCGTGCGGGAAAACCTGCTCTACGGCAACCCCGATGCCACCGAAGAGCAGATCGACCGGGCCCTGGAGCTGGTCAGCGCCAAGGGCGTGGTGGAGAAGCTGGAAAAGGGGCTGGATACCGATGTGGGCGAAGGGGGCGACATGCTCTCCACCGGCGAAAAGCAGCTCATCTCCTTTGCCCGGGCCATCCTGGCCGATCCCAGGATCCTGGTGCTGGACGAGGCCACCGCCTCGGTGGACACCATCACCGAGCAGAAGATCCAGGCCGCCATCGACACCATCATCCGCGGCCGGACCTCCATCGTCATCGCTCACCGGCTCTCCACCGTGCGCAACGCCGACGTGATCCTGGTGGTGAAGGACGGCAAAATCGTGGAGCGGGGCCGGCACGAGGAACTGATGGCCGCGAAAGGCGTCTACTATCGGCTCTACACCCGCCAGTACGAGGACGAGGCCACCTACTCGGTGCTGGGGTGAGAAGAATTCGGAATGCGGAATTCGGAATGAGGAATTCCGCATTCTTTTTATGCCGGAGAGAGTTTGATTTGGAAAACTTGCTGCGAAGCTCTGATTTTAAAAATAAGCCTTGACAAAAACGGAAACTCTGGTATAATGACTTCTGCCTTAAATGTGGCGGGCCAATATGGTGCAGGCGGCTTTCAATGGAGCCGAAGCATCGGCCGTATGCGAGAGTGCTGGAACAGGTAGACAGGCACGTTTGAGGGGCGTGTGTCAACCGACGTGGGAGTTCAAGTCTCCTCTCTCGCACCAAAGGAAAACACCCATCCGTACGGATGGGTGTTTTCCTTTGGTGCGAGAGAATGGAGATTTGAATCATGTCCGAAAGCCACATAGGTGGCTTTCATCGACCAGTGCAAACACTGGTCGATACATTGATTTCTTTTTCGCGTCCCACGCAAGCGAAAAAGAAATGCAGGCAAGTCTCCTCTCTCGCACGGGCACGATACCTGATGGGTAAAATAGAGCTTGTGCAGGGACTCGCTCTCCGGGCAGCAGGGATGTGCGTACGCATCTCCATCCTGATACCGCTTGTAAACTCTGCACACTTATGATAGTATTGCCCTTGTAGATACATTTTCGTATCATTCCTGTTTTTAGTGTTTTATACAAAGGAGTATCGTCATGTTTGATGAACCGGGAGAAAAACTCAAGAAACTTGCCGTCATTCTGTTCTGGGGCATCTCGATCGTATCTGTGATCCTGGCCTTTACCCTGGGTATCGAAAGGGTGCACTATACTTCTTCCGTCTCAGGCCTTGTATATACCACCACGGTCTTTCACGATGTCCTCTTCTTTTCTTTGCTGCTGGGTGGCTCGCTGGGCGCGTACATCCTCGGCCTTGTCCTGTCCGGCTTTGGCGTGCTGGTGGAGAATTCCGAGAAGGTGGCGGAGGATCTGCGTGTAAGGAGTCGGTAAGCGTTCATTGATCTTCCTTGCGGATGAAAACGAAGGGGGCTTTCCATATGCTGTGCCTGATCGCAAAGCTTGACGATGCGGCAAGTGCAAAACTGAATGGGATCCAGAAAGCAGTGCTTCCTGATAACGAGCAGGGAAAGCAGGTCTATGGCCATATCACGCTGGCAAGCTATTTGGGAGAGCAGGAGACGGCCTTTGCTCGTTTCTGCAGGGAACTGCTTGCAGCAATCCCTGCGTTCGAGATCGCATACGAGAGGTTGGAGATCCTGAAAGAAACCAGCATCATCGTCGCAAAACCTGGGGATTCGGAAATCCTGACCACGCTCCATCGGCGCATCGCCGAAAAGCACGGAGATGACCTGGATCCATGGACAAAAGGGGATCGCTGGTACCCGCACACGACCTTGCTTTACAGGCCTGATGCGGACCTGGAGCAGATCTGCAGCGTCATGGCGAGGCACTTTTCTCCCTTCCATGCAAAGGTGGTCCGCTTTGAGCTGTCCCGTGTCCTGCCCGACGGTTATGAGATCGTGGATCAGATCGCGCTTTTGCCCCAATGAAAAGACAAAGATAACCCCCTCTGCGGCCTGATTTTTGGCGCAGAGGGGGATATTTTTGCTTGCCTTAACGCTTATTGATATTCCGCCTCGATCGTCCCATCGCTTCCGATGGTGAAGACCAGAGCGCTGTGGGGCGGGATCGTCTCTCCCTCCACCGGGGGACAGTCAGAGAAATAGCGCGCGGCGCCGTGGTCCCGGATCAACGCCATGAGCTTGGGATCGGCGCTGTTATAGAGCCGCACGCTGTTGGCGCAGCAGACCACAGCCTTAGCCTGTACCGCGTCCAGCAGCTTTTCGTCCGCTCCGTCCCGCTGGCCGTGGTGGCCTACCTTGAAGAGATCGGCCCGCAGCAGCGTGGGATCGATGCCCTCGTAGCCCGCCAGATTGGTGTCCCCGGGAAGCAGGATGCGGGTCTCGCCGTACTCCAGCAGCAGGATGATACTGCGGTTATTGAGCTGGGCGTCCAGGGCGTTCAGCTTTTCGAGAAAAGCCTCTTTGTCTGAATCCCCATAGAGTGCCTCGCAGCGCGCTTCCAGGTCCCGGAGCTTTTCCAAAGAGGGGCCAAGGACCGTGCAGCGCAGTCCTCTGCAGAGCGCGCCGCCCATGCCGGGACTGACCTGCCGTACCGTGCCGCCTGCGTCCTCCACCAGACGGGAGAGAGCGGCACAGTCGTTGAGGGCGTGGAGGAACTTGTCCTGGGAGCGGTTTCGGGCAAGACTCACGTCCAGCTCCCGCATGCCTTCCCGACAGAAGGCGGGGGGCAGAGTCTGCCACAGCTCCCGGACGGGGATCGTCTCCACCGCCTGCAGCAGCCCGCTCACATGATCCTCATGGGGATGAGTATTCACCACCAGATCCAGGTGGTCCAAGGAACGAGCCTTCAGATACTCGCGCAGGGGGATGCGGCCGCTGGTGTTCCCGTCAAACTCCGCAGGATCCGCGCCGCCCCCGTCGATCAGCATGGTGAAGCAGCCGCCGGGGAAAGCCGGATCGGGGCATTCCAGGAGGATGGCTTCGCCATAGCCGACGTTCACAAAAGTAAGCTTCATGTTTTCCATAAGATCAACTCATGGCGCGTTTGATGTAGACGCTGGCGAGCAGCAGCACCAGGATGGTCATGACGATGGCGCCGGCGCTGCCGTAGCCGAAGTCGAAGACCTTGATGCCGGTGTTGTATAGATACTGGGTGATCGTCGTTGTGCTGTTGGCAGGGCCGCCGCCGGTGAGGAGGTTGACCTTGTCGAACAGACGGAAACTGTCGATCGTGCGCAGCAGAGCGCACAGAGCCAGAGCATTTTTGATGTTGGGGATCGTGATGTAGATCAGGGTTTCAAAATGGGTGGCGCCTTCGATCTTGGCCGCCTCGTACTGGTCCTGGGGCACGGCCTGCAGCGCCGCATAGAGCAGCAGGAACACGAAGGGGGAGGACTGCCAGATGTCAATGATGAGCAGCATGGCAAAGGCTGTCTTGATATCGGCAAACCAGTTGTAGACCGGCAGGTGCAGCGCGTTCAGCACGTGGTTCACGATGCCGTAGTTGGGGGAGAGCATCATGCGCCAGCTCAGCGCCACAGTGACGGTGGGCAGCAGATAGGGCAGCAGCAGAAGGGTGCGCAGCGCCTTCTGTCCCTTTCTCAGGCTGTTCACAAAGGTCGCCATCATGAAACCGAAGAGCATCTCGAAGATCACGGCAAAGAAGGTGAACTTCACCGTGTTCCAGATGGCTTTGCGGAAATATTCGTTTCCCAGCAGCTTGGTGTAGTTCTTGAGCCCGATGAAGTGGGTCGGGTTCTTCAGCGCTTTCAGCAGATTGTAGTCCGTGAGGCTGTAGTAGAAGGTGAAAATCAGCGGGTAGGCCGTGAGGATGAGCAGCACGATCACGGTGGGGGTGATCATGGCCATGCCGAAGCGCTTGGTCTGCGCGGCGCCGCTGAGGATCCGATGTTCGTTCTTATGCATAGCGGGGACCTCCCGTCAGAGGAATTTTGGTGATACACCACTTGAGAAGGGGAGAGCTTTGCGTCAGCAGGGGGCTTGAAGTTACAATCCGGTTTGGGAGGAAGCGGGCAAGCCCGCTTCCTCCCCTGCAAGGGGTAAAAGATCAGATTTCAGAGAGACGACTTACCAGTCGATCTCGGACTCCAGTCTGCTCTGGGCGTCGGCCAGACCCTGGTCAACGGTCTTCACACCCTGGAGGATGTTGCCGAGCTCAGCGCCCAGAATGTCATACATCTGGGGCCACTGGGCCAGAACGGGACGATATTTGCCGCCCTCGAGAGCCTTGCACACCACTTCGTACTGGGGATAGGTGGCCAGGACTTCGGGATTCTGCAGCGCGGAGTAACGGCAGGGAACACCGCCGGAAGGCACGGTGGCCAGCTGCACGTCCTTGTCCATCAGGTAGCTGATGAGCTTCACAGCCAGTTCGGGGTGGGGGCTGTTGGCGGGCACGCCGATGGTCCACACGCCGTAGACGTTGGCCAGGTACGCGGGATCGCCCTCGTGGGCGACGCCGGTGATGGCGGTGTAGTCAGCGGTGGTGTCGGCAGTCGGAGTGTACCAGCCGGGCCAGCCAACGCCCATGGCGGCGGCGCCGGTGTCGACAGAGGCGATCAGGTCATCCTTCTTCTCGGCTTCGCCGGTGGCGACCAGATCAAGATAGAACTCCATGGCGGCCTTGAACTCGGGGGTGTTCACGGTGGGGGCATTGGTCTCTTCATCGATGACCCAGCCGCCGAAGCTCAGCAGGATAGGCAGGAAGTCGACCACGGTGTTGTTGTTGGAGTCGCCGCGGTAGATAAAGCCCTTCTGGCCGGCGTCCTTGGCAGCCTTGCAGATGGTCATGATGTCGTCCAGGTTCGCGATGTCAGAGCCGGTGAAGCCGGCGGCTTCCACGAGAGCTTTGTTGTAGAGCAGCACGGTCACGTTGCCGTAGTAGGGAGCCAGGTAGGTCTGGCCGTCTACCACGCAGATGGCGGTGGTGGCGGGGATGATGTCGTCATCCAGCTCGTAGCCCAGCTCGGTCAGGTTGGCCAGCACGCCGTTGGCGGTGAACTCGGCCATCCAGGAGCCGTCGACCATGACCAGGTCATAGGTGCCGGTGGCGTTGATGGCATCCAGGGCGATGCTGGAGTGCAGGTCGTCCTCGCCCAGGTCCAGGACCTCGATGGAGACGTTGTTCTCCGCCTCGAAAGCGGGCAGGCACTCCTTGATGACTTCGGCATAGGTGCCGCCGCGGAGAGCGATGGTCATCTTGGTGGCCTCGGCAGGAGCCTCGGCAGCAGGAGCCTCAGCGGCGGGAGCCTCGGCAGCAGGAGCCTCGGCAGCAGGAGCCTCGGCAGCGGGAGCCTCGGCAGCGGGGGAAGCAGGTGCAGTCTGACCGCAGGCAGCCAGACCCAGAACCATGCACAGTGCGAGGAGCAGAGCGAACAGCTTTTTCATGTTTTTTCCTCCTGATATTTTTTTATTGTTATCCTTTTACAGCACCGCTTGACAAACCGGAGATCAAGTAGTTCTGCGCAAAGATCACAAACAAAGTGATGGGTACCACGGAGATGATGCCGCCCGCGGCCACAAGGCCGAAGTTCGTAAGGGTGTCCTCCGTGTTCAGCAGCGCCAGGGCCAGGGGCACGGTGCTGTTGGCGGGACTGCGGGTGAAGATGACGGTGTAGGTGTATTCGTTCCAGGCGTACATGAAGGAGAGCATGGCCACCGCCGCGATCCCCGGCAGCACCAGGGGCAGCACGATGCGGGTGAACATCTTCCATTCACTGGCCCCGTCCACCTTTGCGCTCTCCTCCACCTCCTCCGGCAGGTCCTGGAAGAAGCTGATGAGAAACCAGATGATGAGGGGGACGTTGATGAGTACACAGGCCAGCATCACAGGGAGCTTGGTGTTCAGAATGCCGATGCGGTTGAACATGATGTAAAGAGGAATGGTGAAGGCCACCGGGGGCAGCACACGCACCAACAGCACCCAGTAGGTGAGGGGACGCTTCATGCCGAAGCGGAAGCGGTGCCGGGCCAGGATATAGGCGCAGGCCACGCCCACCACCAGGGAGATCACCAGAGAGCCGAAGGTGGTCTGCAGGCTGTTCACGATGGCCGTGCCGAAGCCCTTGCTGGTGAAGAGCTGCCTGAAGTGCTCGGTGGTGAAGCTCTGGGGGAAGAGCGGGATGGCGCCGCGCATCTCATCCGTCTCCCGGATGCCCATGGCCAGCAGCCAGTAGATCGGGAACAGGGCGATGAACAGCAGCACCGCCACGCCGATCCCTTTCAGGATCTTGGTACTCGTTTTTTCCTTCATGGATCTTCCTCCTTCAATCAGGTGGACCGGCGGACGATCAGCTCCGTCGGCACCATGGAAAACTGCTCGATATCTTTTTTGTGCTGCAGCAGCTGGGTAAGCCGCTCTACGCAGAGCTCTCCCATCCTGCGGCAATCGATGTGGACGCTGGTAAGCTCCGGTTCCAGCATGGGGCAGAGCGTGGAATCATCAAAACCCGAGACGGCCAGATCCTCCGGGATCCGCAGCCCCAGTCTGCGGGCGGCCTTGTAGGCTCCCGCCGCCGCCACGTCGTTGATGCAGAAGAGGGCGGTGGGCCGCGCTTCCGGACTGCGCAGCAGCTCCTCCGCCGCGGCGGTGGTGCTCTGGACCGTGGCCTCGCACATCTTGATGGAGGCGGGACTCACCGGAAGACCGTGCTCCTTCAGGCAGTCCACAAAAGCGTGGTAGCGCTCGCTCATCACATAGCTGTTGACTCTGCCCGCCACCATGCCGATCTGCCTGTGGCCCCGGTCAATCAGATGCTCCAGCGCCTGCCGGACGCCGGAGGCCTCGTCCGCCACCACACAGGGGAGCTCGGAGCCTGTGATCCGGTTGTTCACCAGAACTACCGGGATCTTCCGGGACTGGAACTCCGAAATCAGCGCGGGGTCCGCGGTACCGCCCAGGATCACGCCCTCGATCTGCTTGCTGTGGGCGGATCGAAGGAGCTGACCCCAGTCCTCCGCGGTGGACACCAGAAGATGCAGGTCCGCGCGGTTGGCCGAGCGCATGATCCCTTCGCAGATGCTGGCATAAAACTCATCCAGAATGGTGGCGCCCTTCTTGCAGATGATGTAGGCGATCTTGTCGGTGCACTGCCGGGCCATGGCCCGGGCGATGGCGTTGGGGGAATAGTTCAGCACAGCCGCTGCGTCATAGACCTTGCGGCGGGTAGCTTCCTTGACCCGGTCCGGGTCTGAAAATGTCCGGGAGACAGTGGCAGTGGAGACACCGGAGAGGCGAGACACGTCATATATGGTTGCTGAGGACGCCATACGCCACCTCCGAAACGGACCACAAAATGTAAGCGATTACACAACTTGTACAATTTTCAACTATGAAAACCGGTTTCTTTTGCATAAGAATACCATGCTTTTTCCCCATCAGCAAGGGATCCTTCAAAAATTCGTACATATGCTGTAATATACGAGGCTTTTTCTGTGTAAATTGTCAAGGAAAGCGCTTACATTTTTCTGCGATCCGGAAGCCAAACGGCCTTTGCCGCGGGAAAGAGAAGAAGGAGACGGAGCATTTTCTGTTTGCAATCTGCATCCCGGCGTAATACAATGAAAAACAAGCAAAGAGATTGCCAGCCCCGTGCTGCGCAAAGGGAGGTCGTTTTCGTGAGGATCGCGGTGATCACCGGCGCTTCCGCCGGGATCGGGAGAGAGTTCGTCTATGCGGTGGACCGTGAGCTGCGCTTTGATGAGATCTGGGTCATCGCCCGACGGGAGGAGCGGCTCCAGGAACTGCGGGAAAAGTGCCGCAATCCCATCCGTCCCATTTCCCTGGATCTGTCGGACACGGAGAATGTCAAGCGTTATCAAGCCCTTCTGGAACAGGAGAAGCCGGAGATCGGCCTGCTCATCAACGCGGCGGGCTGCGGCGTCTTCGGTCCCTTCGAGGAGAAGGACCTGGATAAGCTCCTCATGAGCGCCCGGCTCAACGCCCTGGCCCTTACGGCCATGTGCCATGTGAGCCTTCCTTATATGAAAGAGGGCGCCGCCATTGTGAACATGGGCTCCAATTCCGCCTGGCAGCCGGTACCTTATCAGGCGGTGTACGGGGCCAGCAAGAGCTATGTGCTGAATCTCTCCCGTGCCATGGGGAGAGAGCTGAAGACACGGGGTATCCATGTGATGTGCGTTTGCCCCGGCTGGATCAAGACCGAGTTTCAGCAGAACGCCCATCACGATGACTATATCCGCTATGTGGACCGCTGGTACGGTCCCGATGAGGTGGCGGAGCAGGCCATGAAGGATCTGAAAAAGAAAAAGACCGTGTCCATCCTGGGACACCCGGTGCGCCGCCAGGTGCGCCTGGTGAAGTTTCTGCCGGTGAAGCTGGTGATGGACATCTGGTGCAAACAGCAGGGGATCCAGTGACGATCATGCGGGGAGGAGACAACATGCAGCTGCAGGACTATGAAAAGGAACACGCACAGCGGATCCGGAGCCTTGGGGCGGAATGCACCCTGTTTTTGAAGCGGAACGGAGACTTCCCCCTGCAAGAGGCGGGGGAGATCGCCCTCTTCGGCAGCGGCGCCAGGCGCACCGTGAAGGGCGGCACCGGCTCGGGCGAAGTGAATTCCCGCTATTTTGTCACGGTGGAGCAGGGCCTGGAGAACGCCGGATTCACCGTCACCAGCAAATACTGGCTGGATACCTATGACGCCCTCCGCAAGGCGGCGCGGGAAAACTTCATGCGGGAGCTGCAGGAAAAGGCCCGCCGGGAGCACAAGATGGCCGTGCTGGAGTACATGGGCGTGGTGATGCCGGAGCCGGACTACACCATCCCCCTCTATGGAGAAGGGGACACGGCGATCTATGTGCTCTCCCGCATCTCCGGCGAGGGATCGGACCGGGAGGCAAAGCCCGGAGACATCCTGCTCACCGAAACCGAGATCCGGGACATCCTGGCCCTGCAGAAGAAGTACAAGCGCTTCCTCCTGGTGCTGAACGTTGGCGGCGTGGTGGATCTTTCCCCGGTCCAGAGCGTGGAGAACGTCCTGCTGCTGAGCCAGCTTGGCGCAGAGACCGGCAGCATCCTGGCGGATCTCCTGCTGGGCAAAAGCTTCCCCTCCGGCAAGCTCAGCACCACCTGGGCCGCCTGGGCGGATTATCCCACCGTGGGGGATTTCGGCGGCCGGGACGAGACCCGTTATAAAGAGGGCGTCTTTGTGGGCTACCGCTATTTTGACAGCGTGGAGAAAAAGCCCCTGTTCCCCTTTGGCTTCGGCCTGGGCTATACGGACTTTGAGGTGAGTCCCGGCGCTCTTCGCCGGGAGGGTGAGGAGATCTTCCTGAAGGCAAGCGTGCGCAATACCGGCGTCTTTCCCGGGAAGGAGACGGTGCAGCTGTATGTGTCCCAGCCCGGGCAGGAGATCGCCCAGCCCTGGCAGGTGCTGGCTGCTTTTCAGAAGACCCCGGTGCTGCAGCCCGGCGAGAGCTGCGAGCTGGAGCTCTCCTTCAACTTCCGGGACCTGGCCTATTACGATGAGGACGACGATACCTGGACCCTGGAAAAGGGGACTTATCTGCTGCGTCTCGGTTCGTCCAGCGCCGATACCCGCGTCGCGGGAAAGCTGCTGCTCAACAAGGACGCCGTGACCCTGGACTGCCGTGCCTGCTGCGGCAAGCCGGACTTCAAGGACTGGAGCCCGAAACCCAGGGAAAAGGAAAAGACCGGCATGGTACCCACCCTGCGCTTCCGGGCAAAGAAATGCAAGCGGGAGCGGGTGGTTTACCGTCTGGGCGGCGAGACGGATCTCATCACCGAGGAGCTCAGCGACGAGGAGTTGGCCCTTCTGAACGTGGGTGCCTTTGAGGATAAGCCCGGCCTTCTCAGCACCATTGGCAACGCGGGAAGAACGGTGGCCGGCGCCGCCGGGGAGACCTGCCGAAATCTCCGGGAGAAGGGCATCCCTGCCCTGGTGATGGCGGACGGCCCTGCCGGGCTTCGCCTGAGCCGGGACTACACCGTGGACGAAAAAGGCGTCCACCCGGTGGGAGACACCATGCCCGAAAGCATCCTGGAGCTGATGCCGAAGCCTCTCAGCTGGCTCATGTCCAAACTGGGCGGCGGCAAGCCCAAGGGCGAGATCCATCATCAGTACGCCACGGCCATCCCCATCGGCACGGCCATCGCCCAGAGCTGGAACCGCGAGCTGGCGGAGGCCTGCGGCGACGTGGTGGGGGAGGAGATGCTCCGCTTCGGCGTCCATCTCTGGCTGGCCCCGGCCCTGAACCTGCACCGGGACATCCGCTGCGGAAGAAACTTCGAGTACTATTCCGAGGATCCGCTGCTCTCCGGCAAAATGGCGGCGGGCATCACCCGGGGCGTGCAGAAGCATCCGGGCTGCGCCGTCACCATCAAGCACTATGCGGCCAACAACCAGGAATATAACCGCTACAATTCCAACAGCCAGGTGAGTCAGCGCGCTCTGCGGGAGATGTATCTGCGGGGCTTTGGTATCTGCGTGCGGGAGAGCGCGCCCCTCGCGGTGATGACCTCCTATAATCTCCTCAACGGGACCCATACCTCCGAGCAGCGGGACCTGATCCACCGGATCCTGCGCTGTGAGTTCGGCTTCGGCGGCATCGTCATGACCGACTGGATCATCCCCATGGGCCAGGGCAGCAGCCGGAAGTACCCTGCCCCCAATGCGGGGAAGATCGCCGCCGCCGGCGGGGATCTGGTAATGCCCGGCGGCAAGAACGATCAAAAGGCTATTTTGAAGGCGCTGAAAAAGAAAAAGCTCACCCGTCAGCAGCTGCGCGTCAACGCCACCCGGGTCATCCGCATGGCAAGAAAGCTCACGGAAGAGCAGAACAATTCGAAATTCGGAATGCGGAATTCGGATTAAGGACTGGAATAGCACAAAACCGGCTATGGGACACATCGCTTCCCATAGCCGGTTGTTTATTCGGTTCAGTTTTCCGCGAAATAGTGCTCCATGGCGTATTGGAACTGTTCCTCAAAGCGCTCGATGGCGGTCTTGCCCTGCTCGGACCAGAACTCATACAGGTCAAAGGCGTGAAAGCAGCCGGGGAACACGTCCACCTCGGCCTCCACCCCGGCCTCCCGCAGCTGCCGCACGAAATCCAGGGTCTCGCAGTAGAAGGGTTCGGCGTCCCCCACAAAGGTATACGCGGGCGGAAGACCGGAAAAATCAAGCTGGCGGGCAGGGGCTGCATAGGCGGGCGGCTCCGCTCCCTGCAGGCCCCGCAGATAGAGCTGCCAGCCCCGGTGATTGCGTTTGGTGTTCCAGACGGGTGCGTGATTATCCCGGGAAGAGGGAGTGTCCCGGTCGTCCAGCATGGGGTAGAGGGGCATCTGATAGGCGATGTTGACCTCTCCCTTGTCCCGGGCCAGCATGCAGAGGGCTGCCGTAAGTCCGCCGCCGGCACTCTCTCCGCCCACCATGAGCTGGTCTGAGCGGACGTCCAGCTCCTGCGCGTGATCCCGCAGCCAGAGAAGACTGGCATAGCAGTCCTCCAGGGCGGCGGGGTAGGGCGCCTCCCGGCTCAGCCGGTAGTCCGGGGCCAGCACCACGGCGCCGAATTTTCGCACCAGGGAGATGGCCCGGGAGAAATAGGCCATCTCGGGCATGCCCATGGAGTAGCCGCCGCCGTGGATCCACAGGACCCCGGGGCGGCCCTCCGCGGGCGCTTCTTCCTCCGGCCGGATCAACAGGGCCCGGAGAAAGCCCGCGGGGCCGGGAATGTATACGGTTTCGGTTTCGCTGCGCATCTTCTTCGCCTCTTTCCGGAGAGAGTATAGCACAGGGGAAAGAATCGATGCAAGGGAGCTTCCGTTGACTTTCCACGGTGGGGGTGCTACCATAATAAATATAACCGTATTCTGAAAGAGAAGAGGTGTCCCCCATGAAAAGCAAAAGAAGTCTGGCCTTCCTGCTTGCGCTGCTGATGCTCTGCACGCTCCTGTCCGCCTGTACGGAGACGCCGGCCCCCAAGTATGGCCCCGCTCCGACGGAAACGGCAGCTCCGGCGGAAGAAGCCGCGCCGACGGAAGCTTCTGCTCCCGAAGAGCCCGCCCCCGAGGCAGAAACGGAAGAGGAGTTCTTCCTGGAAAAAGAGCCCGGCTGCCGGCAGCTCACCCTCTATTGGCAGCATCCGAACGCGGATTACAGCAAGTGCGACGTTTGGGTCTGGTTTCCCGGAAGGGACGGTCATGGCGAGCTGTTCCATCCCTGCGCCTACGGCGTGAAATGCATGGTGAACGTGCCGGAGGACGTGGATGAGGTGGGCTTCATCGTGCGGCGCAGCTGTTCCAATCCCGGCGGCTCCTCTTGGGGCGATGCCGTCAAGGATTATGAGGACGACCGCTTCGCCCAAATGACCGGGGAGGACACGGTCATTTATCTGCAGCCCGGAGACGGCATGCAGTATGTGAGCGACGATGGCGGCGTGACGCTCAAGCCCATCCGGGTCTTTACCCTGGCGGGCATCCTTTCGCCCAATCAGATCCGCTACAGCCTGAGCCCCTCCACGAAGATCGAAAGCCTGAGCCAGGTCCATGTGCGGCAGGAGGGACGGGAACTGGAGATCGAAGAACTCTCCAGCCTGAACAATACCGTTGTCACCGGCGTCATCACCGTCAAGGAGGAACTGGACGTGTCCAAGGCCTACACCGTGGAGATCGAGGGCTACGGCGAGATCGCCGCCATGCCCACGGGGATTTTTGACAGCCCTGCATTCATCGAGAAATACACCTACGAGGGGGACGACCTGGGCGCCCTTATCCAGGGGGAGAACACCGTGTTCAAGCTCTGGGCGCCGACAGCATCGGACGTGAAGCTGAACCTCTTTGAGGAGGGCGACGGGGGAGCGGCCTATGAGACCCTGGAGATGGAAAAGGGCGAGCACGGCGTCTGGAGCCTGACGACGCCCTGCAGTTCCGGCACCTATTATACCTACTCCGTTACCACCGCCCTGGGGACACAGGAGGCGGTGGACCCCTATGCCAGATCGGTGGGCGTGAACGGCAACCGTGGCATGGTCGTGGATCTGAGAAGCACCGACCCGGAAGGTTTCCGGGAGAGCGGATACTATGAGGATCTGGACTGCTACGGGGACGCGGTGATCTGGGAGGTCCATGTGCGGGACTTCTCCAACCGGATCGCCGATTCTCAATATCCCGGCAAGTACCTGGCCTTTACGGAGACGGGGCTAAAGAACAGCGCCGGGCTTCCCGTGGGGCTGGACTATCTCAAGTGGCTGGGGGTGACCCATGTGCATCTGCAGCCGGTCTATGACTACGCCACTGTGGACGAGAGCAGCGACGAACCTCAATTCAACTGGGGTTACGATCCCAAAAACTACAACGCCCCCGAGGGCAGCTATGCCACCGACCCTTATCATGGCGAGGTGCGGATGAAGGAGTTCAAGCAGATGGTGCAGGCCCTCCACGACAACGGCTTTGCCGTGGTGATGGACATGGTCTATAACCACACCTACGCCCTGGACTCCAACCTGAACAAGATCGTACCTTATTACTATTATCGCTTCAACGCGGACGGCAGCCCCGCCAACGGCAGCGGCTGCGGCAATGAGACCGCTTCAGAGCGGCTGATGTTCCGCAAGTACATGGTGGACAGCGTCCGCTATTGGGCAGAGGAATACAAGATCGACGGCTTCCGCTTCGACCTGATGGCTCTGCACGATATCGAGACCATGCAGGAGATCGAAAAGGCCGTCCATGAAGTGAATCCCAAGGCCATCCTTTATGGCGAAGGCTGGACCGGCGGCTCCACGCCCCTGCGGGAGAATGTGCAGGCCAGCCAGAAGAACATTGCCCAGATCCAGGCAAGCGGCCAGAGCATCGGCAGTGTGGCCGTGTTCAACGACGCCATCCGGGACGGGCTGAAGGGCAGCGTCTTCAATGAGAAGGAGAGCGGCTATGCAAACGGCAGCCCCAATAAAGCCAACGCCCGGAAGGTGGCCTTCGGCATCCGGGGTGGAGAGCGGGACGGCACGACCAACTGGGGCGTGGAGAACGCCATGGTCATCAACTATACCTCCTGCCACGACAACCTGACTCTCTGGGATAAGCTGAAAGCCGCCAGCCCCGACGCGACCGAAGAGGAGCTGCTCGCCATGAACCGGCTCTGTGCTGAAATCGTGATGCTCTCCAAGGGCACGCCGTTTATGCTGGCAGGGGAGGAGATGCTGCGCTCCAAGGGCGGCGACCACAACAGCTACATGTCCTCGGACGAGGTGAACAACCTGGATTGGGAGACCCTGACCCCGGAGAGCGATGCGTGGGAGATGGCGAACTTCTATCGGGATCTGATCGCCCTGCGCAAGGCCAATCCCTTCTTCACCCAGGCGGAAGTCACGGCGGAGCCTGACGATAGCAATAGGATCCATGTGAAGTGGTCTGTGAACGGCGAGTTGGCAGCATGGGCCGACATCAATCCCACGGGCAAAGAGGTAGTATTTGAGCCGTCGCCTTATGACGATGAATGGGAGGTGCTGCTGGGCGAGAACCTGTGGACCGCAGGTCCCCGCAGCGTCCTGATCGTGAAGGCAAAAAAGTGAGGAAGAAGCCCTCTTTTCATGGCCCCCGCGGATGGAAGCCCGCGGGGTGCTTTTGCGCGCGGTGAAGGATGCAGCGCCGGAAAGAATCAAGCGGAAACATGACCAAAAATGAAACGGAAACTTTGTGCAAGCGTCCAAATCGAACGGCAAAATAGCTGCCTGAATTGACAATTTCGCTTCAAAAAACTATACTAAGCGGTGGCGAAAGAGATGTTCCTACTCCGCAGGGCTTCGATCTCGCGAGAGTATCAACATAAAAAATCAAAAAAAGGAGAACCAACATGAAAAAGCTGCTTGCCCTTCTGCTTGCTCTGGCCATGATCTTTGCCCTGGCCGCCTGCGGCGAAGCCAAGACCGAGGCCCCCAAGGCGGACCAACCCGCCGCTGAGGCCCCTGCCGAGGAAGCGAAGGAAGAGACCCCCGCAGCCGAAGAGCCCGCCGCCGAGGCACCCGCTGAGGAAGCCGCCGAGGAGGCCAAGGACTACTCCGGTTACACCATCCGCATCTACTCCAACTCCAACTCCACCGAGCGTGTGGACTGGCTGGTCGCCGCCGCGGCTGACGCCGGTTTCACCATCAGCCTGGACACCAACGAAGTCTACTCCGGCGACGCCGCCGCCATCCAGGCCGCCAACGAGAACAAGGACGGAGACCTGATCTTCGGCCTGAACGAGACCCGCTGGGGCCAGCTGGTCAACGGCCAGTACGAGAACCTGTCCGTCATGGACTGGACTCCCACCTGGGCTGACGAAGTGGGCGCCTTCAAGTATGACGGCAAGGCCTACGGCATCGTGATCCAGAACGTGCTGATGCTCTACCGTACCGACGAGTTCGGCACCAACGGTGAGGAGCTGCACTTCGACCACTGGGCCGATGTGGTCGACTCCGGCTACACCTGGTACCGCCAGAACAAGGTCGGCGGCACCACCAACGCCAACATCAACTCCGCCATGCTCTATCCCTTCGTGGATCCCGCATCTCCTGCAGGCGGCATTTCCGTTGACGGTTGGAAGACCCTGTGGAAATTCTGCGCCGACGGCAAGTTCGGCGGCGACGAGTGGAAGTACGGCATCGAGCCTCTGAACCGCGGCGACGTGCAGGTCACCGAGTTCTACTCCTCCTCCCTCTACGGCTCCATCGATACCGCTGCCGACGGCAGCGAGCATCCTCTGAAGGGCACCATGAACCCGGAGAACTGGGCTCTGGTCGACATCAAGGACGGCACCTACTACATCGCCGAGTACCTGGGCATCCTCGACCGCGCTGACCGTAGCGAGGAAGAGACCGAGGCTGTCAAGGCCTTTGCTGAGTGGTTCGGCTCCGCCGCCGTGCAGGCCGAGTGGGGCGAGCAGTTTGACTCCTTCCCCTGCAACACCGTTGCTGCCGCTGAGCTCTATCCCGACGGCATCCCCGCCATCTACCAGATCCCCAACTTCGCTCTGAACGAGGTCGAGGGCGGCATGACCTATGCTGAGTATGTTGCCGCTCACAACGCCGAGTGGACCAACATCCTCACCAACCTGGGCTTCTACTGGAAGGACGCCTCCGAGGCTCCTGCCGAGCCCGATTGGGACAACCTGGATTGGGCTACCCTGACCCAGAAGGCCGAGTAATCATCCCTGAATTCCATATGGCGAGCCGGAGAGATCCGGCTCGCCATAGCTGTATCATTCGTGTGCATCCGGAAGCGCCTCCGGTCCGAAGACGTTTCCGGATGCCCATATCATGAGAAAAACAGAAGCGAGTAAGGAGTAATGCCCTATGATCCAACTGAAAGACATCGTGGTCAAATTCGGCGATTTCACCGCCCTGCACGACATCAACGTCCAGGTGAAGGAAGGGGAGTTCTTCACCTTCCTGGGCCCCTCCGGCTGCGGCAAGACCACCACCCTGCGCACCATCACCGGCTTCATCGAGCCGGTCTCCGGCACGGTCACCGTGAAGGGCCGGGACATTACCCATGTGCCTATCGAGAAAAGAGAGATCGGCATCGTGTTCCAGAGCTATGCCCTTTTCCCTACCATGACCGTGTATGACAACATCGCCTTTGGCCTGAAGATCAAAAAGCTGAAGAAGCAGGAGATCGACCAGAAGGTGCGGGAGATCGCCCGGAAGGTGGACCTCAGCGACGAGCAGCTGCAGAAGGCCGTTTCCCAGCTCTCCGGCGGCCAGCAGCAGCGCGTGGCCATTGCCCGCGCTCTGGTGACGGGTCCGGCCATCATCTGCATGGACGAGCCCCTCTCCAACCTGGATGCCAAGCTCCGTGTCCAGCTGAGAAACGAGCTGAAAAAGATGCAGAAGGACTTCGGCATCACCACCATCTATGTCACCCACGACCAGGAGGAGGCTCTGACCCTGTCCGACAGGATCGCCGTCTTCAACAAGGGTTATATCGAGCAGATCGGCACGCCCAATGAGGTCTATAACTTCTCCAAGACCGAGTTCGTGTGCAACTTCATCGGTGATATCAACCGCCTCAGCGATGAGGTCATGCAGAAGCTCAAGGCCGCCGGCGCTGATGTGGACCCGGGCAAGCACAACTATGTGCGCCTGGAGCGCCTGCATGTGAATGTGGATCCGCTGCCCGGCCAGGTCGCCCTGGACGGCAAGGTGACCATGCGTGAGTATTACGGACTCTACATCAAGTATTACATCGACCTGGGCAGCCAGACCATCAAGGTCATCGAGAAGAACGACGGCGTCCGGATCTACGAGGAGGGCCAGAGCGTCAAGGTGATCCTGGATCCCCGGGACATTATGGCCTATGAGCCCGGCGAGGAAGTCGAGGTGGCGCAATGAGCCAAGGCCTTGACAGAAAGCTTCGGCCGGAAACCCTGCTGCGTGTCTTCGGCATTGCGTTTTTCGCCTATCTGTTCTTCGGCTTCATGCTGCTGCCCTGCCTGAATACCCTGACCAGCATCTTCCGTACCAAGAACGCAGCGGGGGAGACGGATCCCTTCGCGGTCATCCGCTTCTTCCTGGCGGGCAAGATGAAGCGCTATGTCTGGAACTCCCTGAAGCTTGCCATTTACCTGGTGGTCACGGTAAACGTAGTCGGCATTTCCCTGGTGCTGCTCACCGAGTATTTCGATATCAAGGGCGCCAGGATCCTGCGCATGGGCTACATGACCACCATGATCTACTCCGGCGTGGCCCTGGTCACCGGCTACATGTTCCTCTACGCCAGCGACGGTATGCTCACGAGTCTGATGAAGAACGCCTTCCCGGACTTCAACCCCAACTGGTTCTCCGGCTTCAATGCGGTGCTCTTCACCATGACCTTCGCCTGTACCTCCAACCACATGCTCTTTTTGCGAAACGCCATCCGCGGCATCGACTACAACACCGTGGAGGCGGCCCGCAACATGGGCGCCCGGCCCTTCAAGGTGCTCTTGAAGGTGGTGCTGCCCTCCCTGCTGCCCACGCTCTTCTCGCTTACCGTCATGACCTTTATTACGGGCCTCTGCGCCATGTCCGCGCCGACCCTTCTGGGCTATGACTCCATCAACCCCGAGATCGTGCGTCTGGCCGGCTCCTCCACCGCGGACGAGGCCTTCCCCCAGGCCCGCGCCGCCCTGCTCTCCATCATCCTGGCCATGTTCACCATCGTGCTGCTGACGGTGCTCTCCGCCTATGAGCGCAAGGGCCACTACCTCTCCGTCTCCAAGACCAAGGCCAAGCTCCAGAAGCAGAAGATCACAAACCCCGTCTGGAACGTTATCGCCCATATCTACGCCTATATCCTCTTCATCATCTACATGACCCCGGTGGTCATGATCATCGTCTTCTCCTTTCAGAACTACAGCGCCATCAAGGGCAAGCGCCTGGATCTGAACGGATGGACCCTCATCAACTTCATCGGCAAGCAGGACTATACCTATACCAACGACCGCGGCCGGGAGAAGACGGTGGTTGGCGCCATTTCCGGCGTGTTCTCCAACGAGAAGACCCTGGGCGGCATCAAGCTCAGTTTTCTCATGTCCGCCATTGCTGCGGCGCTTGCCTGCGTCATCGTAGTGGTGGCCTGCAACTACATCTTCAACAAGAAAAAGAGCAAGCTCTCCGGCATCGTGCTGGAATACTCCCTGCTCTTCCCCTGGCTGCTGCCCACCATCCTCATCTGCTACTCCTACCGGACCTACTTCAACTCCAACGACGTCTGGTATGTGGGCAACACCAATCTCTACTCCAAGGAAAACGTCCGCTTCCTGATCATCATGGCCTATACGGTGACGAAGCTGCCCTTCTCCCTGCGTATGATCAAGGCCAGCTTCTACGCCATCGACGATGAGCTGCAGGACGCGGCCCGAAATCTGGGCTCCAGCGGGCTGAGCACCTTCCTGAAGGTGAAGCTGCCCATCATCCTGCCTTCTGTCCTCGCGGTCTTTGCCCTGAACTTCAACGCCCTCTTCACCGAATACGACATGTCCGCCACCTTCCAGAGCCCCCAGGGCATCACCTATGCCATGGTCATCCAGGGCATGCTGGCGGACGCCACCCGCGGCGCCAACATGAACGCCCTGGGCCGCCGCTGCGCCTCCACGGTGTTCATCATGATCGTCTCCGGCATTGTCCTCTACCTGGTCTATGGCGTAGGCTCGAGAGACCTGGGCGAGCGGCTGGAGATCCGGAAGAGACGGCGGGAGCGCTGGGAAAAGCTCTTCGGCAAGACAGAAAAGAAGGAAGTCAATAAAACCCTATGATCCGTAACGTAGTATTTGATATGGGCGGCGTCCTCATCGCCTGGGACCCCGCCCGCATCGTGGCCCGGCTTGGGCTCAGTGAGGAAGACAGTCAGCTCCTTCGCCGGGAGGTCTTTCAAAGCGTGGAATGGGTGTGCCTGGACCGGGGCAGCCTTTCCGAGCAAGAGGCGCTGGAGAGCATGGGAAAGCGCCTGCCGGAGCGGCTGCACGAGGCCGCCCTCCGCTGCATCTTCTGGTGGAAGGACGAGCTCTGGCCCGTCCCCGGCATGGCGGAGCTCATCGCCGAGCTGGATTCCATGGACTATGGGATCTATCTGCTTTCCAACGCCACCTCCGCCCTCCACGGCTATTTCTGCCGCATCCCGGGATCGGAACATTTTCGCGGGCATATCGTCTCCGCGGACTGGAAGCTCCTCAAGCCCCAGCATGAGATCTATGAGAAGCTCTTCTCCGCGTATCAGCTTGCCCCGGCGGAATGCCTTTTCCTGGACGACTATCCTCCCAACATCGAGGGCGCCAGGCGCACCGGCATGCAGGGCCTGGTGTTCTATCAGGACATGGCGCGTCTGCGCCGGGAGCTCCGCGATCTTGGCGTCAACGTAAAGGAGAGCGAAGCATGAAGCGAAGCCAGATCAACGCTGCCCTTCGGGAGATGGAGGCCATGATCCGGGAATATCGGATCGCCCTGCCGCCCTTCTGCGATTTCACCCCCGAGCAGTGGCAGAGCCTGGGCCACGAGTATGACGAGATCCGGGACTGCATGCTGGGCTGGGACATCACGGACTACGGCCAGGGGGATTTTGACCGCATCGGCTTTTCCCTTATCACCATCCGCAACGGCAGCCGCGCCATGCCGGAGAAGTACCCCAAGGTCTATGCGGAAAAGCTCCTCTACCTGAAGGAGGGGCAGTATTCGCCCATGCATTTCCACTGGTTCAAGACCGAGGACATCATCAACCGGGCCGGCGGCAATGTGCTCATCCGGGTCTATAACTCCCTTCCCGATGAAGAGATCGACCGGGAAAGCCCCGTCACCGTGAAGTGCGACGGGCGCTGCTTCACCGTCCCCGCGGGAACCCAGGTGCGCCTCACCCCGGGGGAGAGCATCCACGTCTACCAGAGGCTTTACCACGATTTCGAGGTGGAGCCCGGCACCGGCCCGGTGCTGCTGGGCGAGGTGAGCCAGTGCAACGACGACAATACCGACAACCGCTTCAACCCGCCCATGGGCCGCTTCCCCCAGATCGAGGAGGACGAACCGCCCTACCGTCTGCTCTGCGGCGAATATCCCCGAGCGAAGGACTGATACGGATACCCAATCAATACGAGGCAGCCGCAGATCAAAGAATCTGCGGCTTGCTCTAAGTAAACGCTGATCAAATCGTCTGCGGCGCCTCCCGGAAAATATGTGCTCTGATTTCGTCACTTTTTCTTGCAATACACAAAGTATTCCTGCGAAAAAGTGCCATCATCAGAACGCATATTTTCTCGGGATTCGCTCTTGCCGATTGAATCAGCGTTTACCTAAATGCTGTCTGGTACCGCTGTCACACAGCCGGGAGAGAAAAAATACCCCATTCATGAAAGATAACCATTGACGAATACGATATTTTCCGATAAAATGATATCCGTATGATGATATAAGTGGATTCCCGCCTCGGTCAGGAATTCGGAAAACGCAGGCAGACGGATTGCGTATCCCTTCCTGAACAGTTGAAAGGAGAGCAACATGAAAGCAATAAGGCGTTTCCTGGCGATCGTGATGGCATGCGTGCTCCTTTGCGGCCTTCTCCCCAGCTTCGCCTGGGCAGAGGACTATGCCGAGACCGGTAAAATCGTCCTCGGCGTGGACACTACCGGCCAGCCCGGCGACACGGTGAAAGTGGAAGTGACAGTCGAGGAATGCCCCGGCATCATGGGCATGAAGTTCAAGCCTGTGTATGATTCTGCGGTTTTGAAGCTGACGAATACGGAAGTTTCCGTCGACGCTCCCTGGGACAATACTGTTGTGCAGGATACCGGCGTAGTACTGTTTGACACCTCTGCGGATGCTGCGCTTTCCGGGGTGGTCGCCACCTATACCTTCCAGATCCTCGAAACGGCTGTAGCCGGGGAAACCCAGGTGAATCTGGAGGTCAAGGCCGGCCGCGGCAACGGGGATGCGGATGAACAGCGCGTCAATTTCAATGTCACCGCCGCCACCATTACGGTGGAGGGCGCCGGCCCGATCGAAAATGCCTCGAACATCACGTCGTGCAGCACTTCATTTAACGGAAAACTGCGGCTGAACGTCT
>CAMOXK010000003.1 GCA_946629065.1 uncultured Clostridia bacterium | reverse complement strand
AGGTGCAGACCGCTTCTGCCAACAACGCGATCGTGTTCCTGTACAACTACATGCCGCTGATCCTCTTCTGTGTCATGCTCGTGCTGAGCTTGATGTACAAGGTGGACAGCATCCGTCCGCAGATGAACGCGGACCTGGCCGTCAAGCACGGCGAAGCCAAAGCTGAATAATTCTTGACACCGCGGAGGCGGCGGCTGAGCCGCCGCCTCCCTGCGCATTTTGGAAGGAGAATGAACCCATGAAACAGATTGCGTTCAACGACAACTGGCTTTGCAACAGCAAGCCCGTCACCCTGCCGCACGACGCGCAGATCTGCGAGAAGCGCGGCAAGGACATCTCCAACGGCGGCCACGGCTATTTTCCCGGCGGCCTCTACACCTATGAAAAGACTTTCACCGCTCCTCAGGAGTGGGAAGGCAAGGACGTCCTCGTCGAGTTCGAGGGCGTGTATAAAAACGCGGCCGTCAGCCTGAACGGGAAAGAGCTTTGCTTTCATCCCTACGGCTACACCGGCTTCTTTGTGGAGCTGAAAGACCTCGTTTACGGTGGGTCGAACACGCTGACGGTGGTTGCGGACAACTCCAAACTGCCCAACTCCCGCTGGTATTCCGGCTCCGGCATCTACCGCCCGGTGTGGCTGCACGTCTGTGAAAAGAGCGGCCTGCGTCCCGAGTGTGTGAAGATCAGTACGGTATCCATCGATCCTGCTGTTGTGAAGATCGAAAGCCCCGTTTCCGTCAAGGCGGATGTGGGTGGCATGAGCGGCGAGGGCACGAGCTTTGAACTGACGATCCCGAACGCGAAGCTCTGGAGCGACGATACGCCCTTCCTCTATACTGCGAAGATCACGGCAGGCGAGGGCGACAGCGTGGAGATTCCCTTCGGTATCCGCCAGATCACATGGTCCAACAAGGGCCTGTTCATCAACGGCAAAGAGATCCTGCTGCGGGGAGGCTGCGTCCACCACGACAGCGGCATCCTCGGCGCCGCGACCTATGCCGAGAGCGAAGAGCGCCGGGTGCGCATCCTCAAAGAGAACGGCTTCAACGCCATCCGTTCTTCGCATAACCCTGCCTCCAAGGCGCTGCTGGACGCCTGCGACAGGTTCGGCATGTACGTCATGGACGAGACCTTTGACATGTGGTACAACCGCAAGAACCCCCATGACTACGGCGTGGACTTCAACGACTGGTGGGAGCGCGACACCGCGGCTATGGTGGAGCGGGACTTCAACCATCCCTCCGTCATTCTCTACTCCATCGGCAACGAGGTGGGCGAGCCCGCCGAGGCCAAGGGACTGGACTACGGCAGGAAGATGGTCGAGCTCTGCCACCGTCTCGACCCGTCGCGCCCCGTGACCTGCGGCACAAACCTGATGATCATGTCCCGCTATGCCAAGGGCAGCGGGATCTATCAGGACGGAGAAAGCAACACCGCCGCCGGGGATGGGAAAAAGAAAAAGGAAGGCGGCAACGCCAGCCTTGCCTTCAACATCATGGCATCCTTCATCGGGAGCGGCATGAACAAGGCCGGAAACTCCAAAAAGGTAGATGAACTGACAACACCATTTTTGGACGCCTTGGATATCGCGGGCTACAACTACGGCTCCGGCCGCTATCCGCTGGAGGAGAAAGCGCACCCGAACCGTGTGGTATTCGGCTCGGAGACTTTCCCGCAGGATATCTGGAAGAACTGGCAGATGGTGAAGAAATATCCCTATCTTGTCGGCGACTTCATGTGGACGAGCTGGGACTACTTAGGTGAAGCAGGCATCGGCGCCTGGAGCTATACCGGCGGCATGCCCTTCAACCGGCCTTATCCGTGGATCCTCGCGGGAGCGGGTGTCATCGACATTCTCGGCATTCCGGACGGCAGCTGCAAATACGCCTCCACAGTCTGGGGGCTGGAAGGAAATCCCGTGATCGCGGTAAAACCGGTGAACCACCCCGGTGTGCGCCCGTCGAAATCCGTCTGGCGCGGCACCAACGCGATCCTTTCCTGGAGCTGGGCGGGCTGCAAGGGCAACAAAGCTGAGGTTGAGGTCTACTCCGATCAGGCGCAGGTGGAACTGCTGATTAACGGTAAGAGTGTCGGACAGAAGAAGGTCAAGGAATGCAAGGCGATTTTCAAGGTCAAGTACCAGCCCGGCACGGTCACGGCGGTAGCCTATGACGCGTCCGGTCGTGAAACTGGACGCAGTGAGCTTATATCCGCCGACGCGCTGCTGAAGATCGCAGTACGGCCGGAGAAGTGTCATGCCAAGCCTGGCGAGATTGTGTATGTTCCCGTGAATATAGAGGGGGCAAACGGCGTCGTGGAATCCAACGCCGACCGGAAACTCACGGTCACGGTGGAGGGCGGCGAGCTGCTGGCCTTCGGCAGTGCAAACCCCTGCACGGAGGAGCAGTATCACACCGGCAGCTTCACCACCTACTATGGACGTGCGCTTGCCATCGTCCGGGCCGGCGAGAGCGGAACGGTAAGCATAAAAGCAAGCGACGGCACCATGACCGGCACAGCGGAAATCATGGTCAAGTGAGGAAAATCCGATGAGAGCAACGCATTTACAAGTCGAATATCTGACCGAGCCGCTTGGCCTCGGCAACCCGAAGCCCCGGTTTTACTGGAACTGCGAGAATGGTGTCACCCAAAGCGCCTATCAGATCGTCTGCACCCGCGCGGGTAAAACCGTATGGGACAGCGGCAAGGTGGAAAGCGCTTCTATGACGCACATCCGCTATGCCGGGCAGCCCCTGCGCAGCCGGGACGCTGTCACCTGGAGCGTGCAGCTCTGGGACGAAAACGGCGAACCGGGAGAAAAAAGCGAAAGCCGTTTCGAACTGGGTCTGCTGGAAGAAAGCGACTGGACGGCCAAGTGGATCAGCGGCGATTACAAGCCCGATCCCAAGCGGCGCTATCCGGTGGACTGCTTCAAAAAGGAATTTGCCGCAAAGGATGTCGTCAAGGCGCGCCTCTATGCCACGGCCCGCGGCGTCTATGACGTGACGATCAACGGCAGACGTATCGAGGGCTTTCTCCTTGCCCCGGGCAGTACGGACTACCGCAAGCGCATCCAGGTGCAGACCTACGATGTGACCGCGCTGCTGCTTGGCTCCCCCTCCGGGGGAGCTGCCGCGCCAGCGGCTGAGGGGGTAGCAAACACCGTCGAGCTGCGCCTGGCCGATGGCTGGTTCCGCGGCAGCGTGGCAGCCTACGGCGTGACTAACGTCTTCGGCATGCAGACCAGCGTGCTGGCCCAACTGGAGCTGACCCATGCCGATGGCACAGTGCAGACGATCGGCACCGATGAGAGCTGGGCCTGGTCCAACGACGGCCCCATTCGTTTTGCCGATCTCAAGGACGGCGAGGTGTATAACGCGACGATGCGGCCGAGCTATTCCGGCAAGGCACAAGTCGTGACAGCTCCCAAGGGCGTCGCGCTCTGTGCCTCGGATAACGTGCCGGTCATGGAGCACGAGCGCTTTACCCCGTCGCTCCTGCCCGGAAAGGTGCTGGATTTCGGTCAGAATATCGCGGGCTATCTCAGCTTCCGTATCAAGGGAAAGAAGGGGCAGCGCATCCGCATCGTCTGCACAGAACTATATGATGCGAAGGAACAGACTGTCATACGCAATGCCGCGGAGACCAAGCCAGCCGCCGGCTGGACGCAGCAGAAGCTGATCAAGAAACTGATGACGCAGAAGGTCAGCGGCGAGAGCGTCGAAACGCCGCTGCAGGAGATCCTGTTCACTTGCTCCGGCGGTGAGGACAGCTATAAGACCTCCTTCTCCGTCTTTGGCTTCCGCTACGCGCAGGTTTTCGGGACTGTGGACATCAAGCCCGAAGACTTTACCGCCATCGCGGTCTACTCCGATCTGGAGCAGACCGGCGACTTCTCCTGCTCCGACGAGCGGGTGAATCAGCTGGCGAAGAACACCCGCTGGAGCATGAAGGGGAATTTCCTCGATGTGCCGACAGATTGCCCGACCCGCGAGCGGCTGGGCTGGACGGGCGACGCACAGGTGTTCTTCCACACGGGTGCGTATCTCATGAACACCGCGTCCTTCTTCCGCAAGTGGCTGCAAGATATGGAGGACGGGCAGTATAAAAATGGCCTGATCCCCGCGGTGCTGCCCTATAACGGGGTCGAGATGATGTACAAGGCCACCGGCTCTTCCGTTGGCTGGGCCGACGCCATTTATCTTGTTCCGTACCGCTATTACCAGCGTTTCGGGGACAAGGAGCTGCTGCGCTCGTGCTGGCCGATGATGAAAAAGTATGCGGACTACCTGCTGAAGAACCGGGAGAAGGACGGGCACTACGAAAAGGGCGTTCACCTGGGCGAGTGGCTGGAGCCGCTTGAGTTCCGGGACAAGGTCTACGGCGCGAAAGCCAAGCATCCGGAGGAGTGCACCGCCTACCTGTATCTCACCATGTCTACTATGGCCGAGATCGCCTCTCTGCTGGGAGAGCCTTGTGACGAGTACCAAAAAGCCGCCGGAGAGGCAAAAGAAGTCTATGCCAAATATTCCGAGCTGGACACCGACCGGCAGGCCAAGCTGGTGCGCCCACTGGCGCTGGGATTGCTCGACGGTGAGGAAAAGAAAAAAGCCCAGGCAAGGCTTGTCAAGGCAGCAGAAAATTTCAACTACCGGGTCGGCACGGGCTTCCTCTCCACGCCCTTCCTGCTTGACGAACTGACCAAAGCCGATGCCGCGGAGACGGCCTACAAGCTTCTTCTCAACACCGAAAAGCCCGGCTGGCTCTATGAGGTGGAGCAGGGCGCGACTACAGTCTGGGAGACCTGGGAGGGCTACACGGGCAAGGGCGACTCCGGAAGCCTCAACCACTATTCTCCCGGCGCGGTCTGTCAGTGGCTGTTCGATACCTGCGCGGGGATCCGTGTGGAGGGGGAAAATCATTTCGTAATCACCCCCATCCCCGGCGGTACGCTGACGCACGCCGAGGCCAGCTACCAAAGTCTTTACGGCGAGGTCAAGAGCTGCTGGGAGAAGACCGAAAACGGTATACAGTACAGCATCACTATCCCCTCCAACTGCACGGCAGAGATCCGTCTGGCAGACGGGAGAACAGAAAATGTGACAGCTGGCAAATATCAGTTTTGAACAACAGGAGAAAAAAACGATGAAACAATATGAATTCTGGTTTGTGGTCGGCAGTCAGTTCCTGTATGGCCCTGAGGTTCTGGAAACGGTGGAAGTGCGCGCCAGAGAGATGGCGGCGGAGCTCTCGAAGGTGCTGCCCTATCCGCTGGTGTATAAGGTGACCGCCAAGACCAACAAGGAGATCACCGATGTGGTCAAGGAGGCCAATTATCGCGATGAGTGCGCCGGCATCGTCACCTGGTGCCACACCTTCTCTCCCAGCAAGATGTGGATCAACGGCCTGGCTGCCCTGCAAAAGCCCTGGCTCCACTTCGCCACGCAGTATAACAAGGAGATCCCGAACGACGAGATCGACATGGACTTCATGAACCTGAACCAGGCGGCGCATGGCGACCGGGAGCACGGGTTTATCGGCGCCCGGCTCCGCATGCCGCGCAAGGTCATCGCCGGGTACTGGCAGGATGAGAAGGTGCACAAGCGTCTCTCCGATTGGATGAAGGCCGCAGTTGGCGTGGCTGTCTCCAAGCAGATGAAGGTCATGCGCTTTGGCGACAACATGCGCGAGGTGGCCGTCACCGAGGGCGACAAGGTCGAGGTTCAGACGAAGCTCGGCTGGCAGGTGAACACCTGGGCCGTGGGCGATCTGGTCAAAGAAATGAACGCCGTCACGGATGAGGAAGTGGACGCGCTCTATAAAGAGTATCTGGCAAGCTATGATCTCAATACCGACAACACCCCCGCCATCCGCTACCAGGCGAAGGAAGAGATCGCCATGAAGAAGATGCTGGATCGCGAGGGCTGCCGCGCCTTCACCAACACCTTCCAGGATCTCTATGGCATGGAGCAGCTGCCGGGTCTGGCCTCCCAGCACCTGATGGCCCAGGGCTACGGCTACGGCGGCGAGGGCGACTGGAAGGTCAGCGCCATGACCGCCATTTTGAAGGCTATGGGCGAGGGCGGCAACGGTTCCTCCGGCTTCATGGAGGACTATACCTATCACCTCGTGGAGGGACAGGAGTATTCTCTCGGCGCCCACATGCTGGAGGTCTGCCCGTCTCTGGCGGCGGACAAGCCCCGGATTGAGACCCATCATCTGGGCATCGGCATGAACGAAAAAGACCCCGCCCGTCTGGTGTTCGAGGGCAAGGCCGGCAGGGGCATCGTGGTTTCCCTGATCGACATGGGCGGCAGACTGCGCCTCATCGTGCAGGACATCGAGGCCGTGAAGCCCATTATGCCCATGCCGAATCTGCCGGTGGCGCGCGTGATGTGGCGGGCGCTGCCCGATCTCACCACCGGCGTGGAGTGCTGGATCACAGCCGGCGGTGCGCATCACACAGTGCTTTCCTACGACGTGACCGCTGAGCAGATGCGCGACTGGGCTCGGATGATGGACATTGAATTCGTCCATATCGGCGCGGACACGACGCCCGAGAAGCTGGAAGAGGAACTGCTGGTCAAGGATCTGGTGTGGAAGTTAAAATGATGGATTAAGAAAAGACTGTCCTCGGTATCGAGCTGGGCTCGACCCGCATCAAGGCCGTTCTCATTGACGGGAAACACATCCCCATCGCCCAGGGTGATTTTGAGTGGGAAAACCTATTGGTGAACGGCGTCTGGACCTACTCCATGGACATGGTGCATACCGGCCTGCAGGCCTGCTTTGCCAATCTGAAGGCCGACGTCAAGGCCAAATTCGGCGCGGAGCTGACCACGGTATACATCCACACCCAGATCATGGCCTGCGAGGCCGCCCGGCTGCTGCTATCGCGCATCCGTGAACCATCTCTTGATTACCGCACCGTTTACACGGAAACCTACCTGATTGAGCGGGAATCGACCCTGGGTTCCGAAAAGGAGCCACAGGCGACGTAAATCTGTTTAGAAATCAAATAAGTAATACTACTTTCAAATAAGAAGCTTTAAAAAGGATTGCGAGACAGAATTGTGCCAGACGAGGCAAAGGCCGCAGAGCATAATGGAGATATATGTTCAAGGGCTTCAACGAAGTATGGCACAATTCTGGCCACAAGACTTTAAAGATTTCTATTTGAAAGTAGTATAAGCAGCTATCCGCGCCAAGGCGCAGGACATCCATATTCTTGAAGACTAGGCTGCATATACAGCGCAAAAGCCCAGAAGTTCGAAAATGGAACTTCCGGGCTTTTCTCTATTTGATTGTGTGTTCAATGCAGCTGAATGCATTTGGGATCTACCTGCAGGATTCTCTTTCCAAGCTTTTCAGCAACTGCGATCGCAGAAGCTTCCCGCTCACAGTACCGGCTGCTGCATGGCCCACTCGAAGAGATCCTTCAGGGAGCCCTGGGTATTGGTGAAGGTAAATTCTGTACCGCTTTTGGTGGAGAAGGTCGCCGAGGAGAACAGCAGTTTTTTCTCAAAGTGCCAGTCCCCCACCGCCTCCCGGGGGATGACCTTGATCGCGCCCGGGGAGAGGGCCGCGGCAAAGATTACGATGAGCCGCCGGTCCGTCACGGCCAGCATTTTGCGCTCCGCCTCGTGGACGCCGGTGAGGATGCAGTTGAGCTGCTCTCCCTCCTCCAGCAGCTGGGGCAGGGCCTTCAGCTCCCTGCGCATATAGAAGTCGCTGTAGATCCCCAGCTCCCGCAGGCGTTTGTCCAGGTCGTTGCGGTTCATGCCTTACTTGATGACGGAGTTTTCCTGGAGATAATTCATGCGCTTGGCAACGCAGCAGGTGCAGGTCAGGTCGCCGAAGACGTTCAGCGCGGTACGGCCCATATCCAGGATGGCGTCGATGCCCAGGATCATGGCGTAGGCGCCGGCCAGAACGGTGCCCTCGGCAATGGGCAGGTTGATGCCCTGCATGACCATGGCCAGCATGATGGCGCCGGCGCCGGGCACGCCCGCGGTGCCGATGGAGGCCAGGGTGGCCAGCAGCACGATCATACCCATCTCACCGAAGGTCAGGCCGCGGCCGAAGCAGGACATGACCAGGAAGAAGGCGCAGACGCCCTGATAGATGGCGGTGCCGTCCATGTTGATGGTGGCGCCCAGGGGCAGGGAGAAGGCATAGACCTCTTTATCCACGCCCAGGTTCTCAGCCGCCGCCATGGTGGTGGGCAGGGTGCCGTTGGAGGAACGGGTAACGAAAGCGGTGATGAACGGGGTGCGGGCTTCCTTGAAGAAGGTGCCGATCTTGATCTTGTAGATCTTCAGCAGGCCGCCGTAAACCAGGACCACGTGGATGGCATAGCCCAGGAAGCAGGCGATGGTGACGGTGACCAGCGCGCCGGCGATCTTGGCGCCGTTCTTGGCAAAGACCTCGCAAATCAATACGGCAACGCCGATGGGGGCGTACTGCATGATGCCGCGCACGACCTTCATCATGATCTCGGTCAGGCAGTCGAAAATGTCGAACACGGTGCCGGAGATGCGGCGGATGCGCTCATCCTCGGAGACCTTCATGTAGGACAGGCAGAGGCCAAAGACCAGGGAGAAGAAGATGACCTGCAGCACCGTCTCGTTGACCAGGGAGGTCAGCACGCTGGTGGGGATGATGTTGGAAATGACGTCCCAGACATTGGTATCGGCAGTCTTGCCGGCAGCTTCTGCGGCCATCTCCGTGACCTGGGCCAATTCCGCGTGGGGCTGGAAGATGTTGCCCATCAGCAGGCCGATGATGACGCCGAAGGCAGAGGTGATCAGATACATCACAATGATCCGGATACCCACCTTGCCGACGGTGGCCGGGGAGACAGAGGACGCGCCGACTACCAGAGAGCCCACGATCATCGGGATGATGATCATTTTCAGGAGCCTTGTGAAGATGGTGCCGAATATGCTGATCCATGGGGGAAGTGCGGTGATTCCTGAAACAGCCAGGATGATGCCGGCGATGGCGCCGATGACGAGACCGATGAGGATCTTGTACAGGACGTTGAAGTTCAGATAGGCCTGAAAGATGCCGCCCTTTTTGGGTGCTGTGCTTGCCATAATACCCCTCCTATTCCCTTTCTTTATTCTTACTCCGGTCCGATGCCGGTCCTTGTTTAACAGTATATTACATTAAATTCTAGAAGTATAGTGGAATTTTTTATCACGCTAAAACGAAAAAGATACTATCATTCATCTTTACTTCATTTTTATTTATATATTACGCTAAATCGTGAAGCATGATACCAATAAAAAAATCACCCTTTGGGTGATCCGTCTTCCGCCCCGTCCGGCACTTCCTGTGCCCGGGGCCGCTGTTCTGTTGTATCGTCGTCCGTGGGGCCCGGCGGCTCCGGTGCTTCCTTCAGCTCATAGCCGCAGTAGAGCACCGCCGCTTTCGCCAGCTCCTCCGTGGGATCCACGAAGGGCCCCTCGTCCGGCAGGGTGTTGGCCACGATGGGCAGCTCCGTACAGGCCAAGATGAAGTAATCCGCGCCCCGCTCTCTGAGCTCCCGCAGGAGATTGGCCCAGCCCGCCTCCGCCGGCTGCATGGGTCGGGATGCCTTCACCACATCATAGATCAGGTGCATGAGGAAGGCCTGCTGCTTCTCGTCCGGCAGAAGGAAGGCCACCCCCTCCTTTTGGAGCGCCCGGTCATAGAGCCCGGTGCGCAGGGTGCCGGTGGTAGCCAGGACCGCCGCCTTCTTTCCGGGATAGAGCCGGACGCAGCTCTTGGCGGTGATCTCCAGCATATCCAGGATAGGGGTCTCCGTCAGCTCCCGCAGCCGGGGCAGGAAGTAGTGGGCGGTGTTGCAGGCCATGACGACGCAGTCCGCGCCGCAGCGCTCCAGATTGCGAAGAGCAGACGTCATCTCCGGCACCGGGTCCTCGCCCCCCGCCAGGATGGCGGCGGTGCGGTCGGGGATGGCGGCGTCGCTGTCGATGTAGACGCGGATGTGTTCCCTGTCGCTGTCCGCCCGGGTGGCCATGGTGATCTTGATGAGCAGATCCGCCGTGGCCAGGGGGCCCATGCCCCCCAGGATGCCGATGGTTTTTTTCACAGGATCCCTCCTATCGAACTGTCAGATCATATCCGTCAGAACCTTGATGGCCAGCAGCACCAGCACCACCAGGATGGCTGGCCGGACGATTTTGGAGCCGTCCTTGATGGCAAGGCCGGAGCCCAGCCAATGCCCCGCCACGGAGGCCACCGCGCCGATAAGCCCCAGGGCCAGGAAGACCTTGCCGTGCAGCAAAGACGTAGCCAGGGCCCCGATGTTGCTGGAGAGGTTCACAAGCTTCACGTTGCCGGAGGCGGTGCGCAGGTCCAGCTTGCCCAGGGTGCAGAAAATCAGGATCAGGAAGGTGCCGGTGCCGGGACCGTAGAAGCCGTCATAGGCCCCCACGATCAGCGCCGCCAGGAGAACGATGAAGGCCTGCTTCCCCGGGGCAATGTCCCCCGGCTCCTCCGGCAGCTTTCGCTGCCGCAGCACCACCACCGCCACCACCGGCAGCACTGCCAGCAGCAGGATCTGCAGCGCCCGCTCGCTCACCATGAGCTGCAGTCTTGTTCCCAGGGCCGCCCCCACCAGGGCCAGCACGATGGAAGGGATCCCCAGCTTCCAGTTCACATAGCCGCTGCGGATAAATCGACCTGTGGACACCGCCGTGCCGATGCAGGAGGAGAGCTTGTTGGTGCCGAGAGCCAGATGGGCGGGCAAGCCCGCCAGGAAATAGGTGGGCACCGAGATGATGCCGCCGCCCCCGGCGATCCCGTCCATAAAGGAGGCCAGAAACACTCCCACCGCCACGATCAGCACCATGGGCAGCGTCAGCTCCATGGGCATCCACATTGCACGCATCTTCCTTACTCCGTTTCATTAAATGGTTGAATTTATCATAGCACAGCTTTCGGCAAAGGGAAAGAGTCATTTTGGGAAAAAACATCTGCCGCCTTGAATGTCCCGGCACTTTATGCTATGATGGTCTAAAGTGGAGGGTTACCGGCCGGACGGTTCCGGTTTTCCTCATTTTCATCAAAAAGCGTGAAATACCAGGATCCGGCAAAGCCGGAAAACGGAAAGGATCGTTTATCATGAAAAAGTACACCGAAATGACCAAGGAAGAGCTCCGGGCGGAGCTGGAGCAGGTCCGCGCCCGGTATGAGGAGCTGAAAGCCAAGGGCCTCAGCCTGAACATGGCCCGGGGCAAGCCGGGCAAGGAGCAGCTTGACATGAACGGGCCCATGATGGACCTGCTCAATTCCGAGAGCGACTATTTCTGCGACGGCATCGATGTGCGTAACTACGGCAATCTGGAGGGGCTGCCCTCCTGCCGCGCTCTGTTTGCGGAACTGCTGGACGTGAAGCCCGAGAACGTCTTTGTGGGCGGCAGCGCCTCCCTGCAGCTGATGTACGACACCATCGCCAAGGCCTACACCCACGGCCGGGTCATGGGCCCCACTCCCTGGGCCAAGCTTGACCGGGTCAAGTTCCTCTGCCCCGCCCCCGGCTACGACCGGCACTTCGGCATTTCCGAGAGCTTCGGTATGGAGATGATCACCGTGCCCATGACGGCGGAAGGCCCGGACATGGACGTGGTGGAAGCTCTGGCCCGGGACCCGGAGGTGAAGGGCATGTGGTGTGTGCCCAAGTACTCCAATCCCGACGGCATCATCTACAGTGAGGAGACCATCCGCCGCATCGCCTCCCTGCAGCACGCCGCGCCGGATTTCCTGCTGATGTGGGATAATGCCTACTGCGTGCACGAGTTTGAGGGCGACTATGTCCCCTTCCCGGACATTTTGAAGGAGTGCGCCAAATACGGCAACGAGGACATGGTCTTCGAATTTGCCTCCACCTCCAAGATCACCTTCCCCGGCGCGGGCATCTCTGTTTTTGCCTGCAGCGAGCGGAATATGGCTTACATGAAGAAGCTGCTGAACGCCCAGATCATCTCCTATGACAAGGTCAATCAGCTGCGCCACGTCCGCTACCTCCAGGACAAGGAGCATGTGCTGGCCCTGATGAAGCGCCACGCCCAGATTCTGGGACCCAAGTTCCGCTGCGTGCTGGACACCCTGGAAAAGGAGATCGCGCCGCTGGGCATCGCCGGCTGGCAGCGCCCCAAGGGCGGCTACTTTGTCAGCGTGAACACCATGCCCGGCATCGCCAAGGCCACCTGGAAGCTCTGCAAGGAGGCCGGCCTCACCATGACCGGCGCCGGCGCCACCTTCCCCTACGGTCGGGATCCCCGGGACAGCAACATGCGCGTGGCCCCCTCCCTGCCACCCATTGAGCAGTTGGAGCAGGCCATGGAGATCTACTGCACCAGCATGAAGCTTGCCGCCCTGGAAAAGCTCCTGGCCGAATGAGGTCAAAGCCAACAGAAGCGCCCCGCTCAAATCGAGCGGGGCGCTTTTGTGATATGAACGGGCCCTGCGGTGCATCTCAGCGTAGGGCGATTCACGACTTGCCCGCCCAATGCCTTCTCCTTGAGGAGAAGGTGTCATCCGCCGTCCCCCGCAAGGCGGATGGCGGATGAGGTGGCATCCTGAGCAGCCAAGGCTGTCGAGGCCGGAGCTCTACTTTCCTGCCAGGTGCAGCAGGTCCTGGGAGATGTGGCAGTAGCCGCCGGGGTTTTTGTCCAGATACTTCTGGTGGTATTCCTCCGCGGGGTAGAAGTTCTCGATGGGCTGCACTTCCACCAGGAGCGACGCCTTGTATTTCTGCTGCTCCAGGGCGTAGCGGGCTTCGATCTCCGGCAGCTGCTCCGGCTCGGTGTAGTAGATGCCGGTACGGTACTGGACGCCCATGTCGCCCCCCTGGCGATGGTAGGAGGTGGGGTCCACGGTGAGAAAGTACCAGTCCAGCAGCTGAGTCAGGCTCACGACCTCCGGGTCATAGACGATGCGGACGGTCTCGGCGTGGCCGCTGCTGCGGCAGACCTCCTGATAGCTGGGGTTTTCCGTGGGCCCGTTGGCATAGCCCACCTGGGTTTCCAGAACGCCCGCGAATTGATCGAAAAACTTCTGGGTGCCCCAGAAGCAGCCCCCGGCCAGATAGATGATTTTGACGGACATACAAGCGCCTCCTGTCGTTTTTCTCTCCCGCAGTGTAGCACAGCGCCGCCCCGGACGCAAGAGGCGGGAAGGGATGATACAAAATACAGGTTGACATTTTATTTCTTTAGCGTTACGATGCCTCCCGTAAACCGAAGAGCGGGAGGAGTACTCCGCAGCAGGTTTCCTTTCAGAGAGCCGCCGGGCGGTGCGAGGCGGCAGGAGACAGGCGGAGGAATGGACCCGCGAGGGCAAACAGAACGGGCGAAAGCCCCAGTATGGGCGACGGAGCCGGCGATCCGTTATCATAGGGCCGGCGTGTGTTGGCACGCAAGAGAGGGCGCAGTCTGCGCCAAGCCGGGTGGTACCGCAGGAGCTTTCCGCTCTTGTCCCTGCAAGATTTTGCAGAGACAAGGGCGTTTTTCTTTGTCTCTGACACCGAGAAAAGGAGCGAATCCCCATGAAAAACCAGGAAATCCCCTACAAAACCTATCTCACCGAGCAGGAGCTGCCCACGGCCTGGTACAATCTCCGCGCCGACATGAAGACGAAGCCCGCTCCCCTGCTGAACCCGGGCACGGGCAAGCCCCTGACGGCCCAGGAGCTGACGCCCATCTTCTGTGAGGAGCTGGTGCGGCAGGAGCTGGACAACGACACGGCCTTCTTCCCCATCCCCGACGAGATCCGGGACTTTTACAAGATGTATCGCCCCTCCCCCCTGGTGCGGGCCTACTGTCTGGAGAAGGTGCTGGACACCCCGGCAAAGATCTACTACAAGTTTGAGGGCAACAACACCTCCGGCAGCCACAAGCTGAATTCCGCCATCGCCCAGGCCTACTACGCCAAGCAGCAGGGGCTCAAGGGCGTCACCACCGAGACCGGCGCCGGCCAGTGGGGCACAGCCCTCTCGATGGCCTGCGCCTACCTGGGCCTGGATCTCAAGGTCTTCATGGTGAAGGTGAGCTACGAGCAGAAGCCCTTCCGCCGGGAGGTCATGCGCACCTACGGCGCCAGCGTCACCCCCTCTCCCTCCATGGAGACGGAGGTGGGCCGCAGGATCCTGGAGGAGTTCCCCGGCACCACCGGCTCTCTGGGCTGCGCCATCTCGGAAGCCGTGGAGGCGGCGGTGAAGAATCCGGGCTACCGCTATGTGCTGGGCAGCGTGCTGAACCAGGTTCTGCTGCACCAGAGCGTCATCGGCCTGGAGGCTAAGGCCGCTTTCGAGAAAATCGGCGTAAAGCCGGATGTGATCATCGGCTGCGCCGGCGGCGGCTCCAACCTGGGCGGTCTCATCGCCCCCTTCATGGGCGAAAAGCTTCGGGGGGAGGAGGACTACCGCTTCATCGCCGTGGAGCCCGCCTCCTGCCCCAGCTTCACCCGGGGCGTCTTCGCCTATGACTTCTGCGACACGGGCATGATCTGCCCCCTGGCCAAGATGTACACCCTGGGCAGTTCCTTCATCCCCTCGGCAAACCACGCGGGCGGCCTGCGCTTCCACGGGATGTCCACCATCCTGAGCCAGCTGTACCACGACGGGCTGATGGAGGCCCGGGCGGTGGAGCAGACCAGCGTGTTCCAGGCGGCGGAGCAGTTTGCCCGCTGCGAGGGCATCCTGCCCGCCCCGGAGAGCAGCCACGCCATCCGCGCCGCCATCGACGAGGCGCTCCGCTGCAGGGAGACCGGCGAGGAGAAGACCATCCTCTTCGGCCTCACCGGCACCGGCTACTTTGACCTCACCGCCTACCAGCAGTTCAACGACGGTCTCATGACCGACACCGTCCCCACGGATGAGGACCTGGCCCGCAGCATCGTCGCTCTGCCAAAGGTCCCGGAGGAATAAGCGTATCTTCCTTTGGGGCTGTTGCAAAACACGAAGAAGAGCACAAACCTCTGATCATAACGTAGGGGAGGGCCTTGTGCCCTCCCGGCGGAACCTGGCTGTATTGTGATAAAAAGTTCGGCGAATTCGTACAATCTGCGAATTCGCCGAACATTTTCTTGAATTCATGCTCCAAAATGCCGGGAGGGGCGAGCCCCTCCCCTACGGTGCTGACAGAGCTAAGCGCTTATTTTGCAACACGTCCACTTTACTTTCCCGGAAGGCTGCGATAAAATAAAAAATATGATTCTTTTCCGGAGGATAGGAACGTGATCCCTGCTTTTTATGAGATTTTGCTGCAAGAGCAGCCCAACAAGGACCTCCGGGTGGAGCGCATCGTCCATGGCGTAGCCTGGACCGCCGCGGTGCTCCAAAACGGTCAGGTGGGCGTTGCCATGCACACGACGGGCGAGACCAGGCCCCGGATGTTCCCCTCCCTGGAGGGGCTCTCCGCCGGGGAGGCCGCCCGGGCCGCCCTCTCCTGGAATTTTGAGGAGGCCGGCGAGGGCATGGCGGTGCTGAACGCTTGCTTCAACACCCAGGCGCGGCTGGAGTCCCTGGGCTGCCGCTACACCGCAAGCTCCCTGGAGGGCGTGGACCTCAGCGGCAAAAAGGTGGGGCTGGTGGGCCATCTGGTCCACCACGGCGGCCTCACGGAGCAGATGCTCTCTGTTGCGAAAGAGGTGGTGATCCTGGAGCGGGAGCCCCGGCCCGGGGACTATCCGGACAGCGCCTGTGAATACCTGCTGCCGGACTGCGACGTGGTGCTCATCACCGGCAGCGCCTCGGTGAACAAGACCATGCCCCGTCTGCTGGAGCTGGCCAAGGGCGCCAGGATCGTGCTCACCGGCCCCACGGTGCCCCTCTGCCCCGCCCTGCTGGATCTGGGCATCCAAAGGCTCAACGGATCCGTGGTGCTGGACGGCAAAGGGCTGCTGCAGCGCATCGTGCAGGAGCGATCTTCCGTAAGCGCCTACAGCCGCTATTTCACCCTGGGAGAATAAGATGGAAAAGCTGAACCTGATCCTCTCCTGTCTGCTGCTGGTGCTGATCGGCTGCTTTCTGATCGGCACGGCCCGGCGGAAAAAAGGCTTTTCCCGGCTGCTGCGCCGGGAGAAAGAGGAGCCGATCACCCCGGACCGGGCACTGGTGTATTGGGCCTTAATTTTGTTTTTCACCCTGCTCCGGCTCTACCGCTTCGGCAGCGTCCCCGGCGGCTTCAACCAGGACGGCGCCATGGCGGCGGTGGACGCGCTGGCCCTTACCAATCACGGTACAGACCGCTTCGGGACCTGGCTCCCGGCCCATTTCACCGCCTGGGGCTACGGGCAAATGAGCGTGCTGCTGAGCTACTGCATGGTCCCCTTCTTCCGCCTTTTCGGCATGAACGCCGTGACAGCGCGGCTTCCCATGCTGCTCTGGAGCTTTGCCGGTATGGCCGCGGCCTACGGCTTTCTGCGGCGGCTTCTGAACCGGCGGGCGGCCCTGCTGGGGCTTCTGTTTCTCTGCATCTGCCCCTGGCACTTCATGCAGAGCCGATGGGCCCTGGACTGCAACGTCTTTCCCCACGCCTTCCTCCTGGGCCTGGCTCTGCTGTACCGCGGAGCGGAAAAACCCGCCGCCCTCTTCGGCTCCATGGTCTTCTTCGCTCTCTGTATGTACAGCTATGGCGTGGCCTTCCTCTCAGTGCCGCTGTTTTTGCTGCTGGCCTGTATCTTGCTGCTGGCGCAAAAGCGGATCCGCCTCTGGCAGGCGCTTCTTTGCGCGCTCCTCTATTTTGGGCTGTCCTTCCCCATCTACGGCACCATGCTCATAAACGCCATGGGCTGGGAGACGGTGAAGCTGCCCTTTGTGACCATGCCCTATTTCCCGGACAGCGTCCGGGCCAACGACATGATCTTCTATTCCGCCGAGCCCCTGCGGCAGCTGGCGGTGAACGCAAAGGCCCTCTGGAACGTGGGCTTCCTCCAGGGGCACGACCTGCCCTGGAACGCCATCGACGGCTTCGGCACCGTCTACCTCTGCTCCTGGCCGCTGCTGGCCTTTGGGCTGATCCTCTGCCTCGTCCGCGTCTTTCGGGACGCCGATCCCCGACGCCGCCTGGGCTGCGCGCTGCTGCTGCTTTTCTGGCTCTGCGCTCTCTTCACCGGGCTCTGCGTGAACAGCGTGAACGTGAACCGGCTGAACCTTCTCTTCTACGCCCATGTGCTTTTCATCGTGATCGCCCTGGAGGAGCTGCTGCGCTTTCATCGCTTCACCGCCCTGCCGCTGCTGGCCTGTTATCTGCTCTGTGCCGGGCTCTTCTTCCACAGCTACTTCGGCTCCTGGTCGGAGCGGATCAGCGATCTCTTCTATGAGGACTTCCTCACTGCGGTGGAGACCGCCGGGGAACGGGACTTTGAAAGGCTCATCATTACCCCGGATACCCAGTTCACCGGCAGCCGCCAGGTCAGCGAGATCCTGACGCTCTTCGCGCTGGATGTAGACGCTGAATACTACCGGGGCGAGCAGAGCGATCCCATCCCTTACCGGGAGCGCTTTTCCTACCGCAATCTCACACCCCAGGACCTGGTCTACCCCGTATCGGGCAGCTGCTGGGTGCTGAAAACCGCTTCTCTCCCCCCGGCGCTGCCGGAGGGCTGGGTCACGGAGCAGTTTGACGACTATTCCATCTTGTATTACACCGGAGGCTGAACATGGAGATCTATTGCGAACGCTATACCGTTTCCCCGGAGGGACTCTGCACCGGCGATCTGTTCCGCCTGATGCAGAAGGTCTCCGGTGATCACTGCCGTGAGATCGGCTATGGGGAGCCCGTCATGGAGGAAAAGGGTCTGATGTGGGTCATCACCCGCCACGGCGTAAATGTCCTCCGCTGGCCGGAGCCGGGGGAAAGGCTGCTGGCCAGAACCTGGCCCGGTGCCACCCGCCACGGCATGTGCCCCCGCTACTACCGCATCGAGAGCGAAAGCGGTGAACTGCTTATCACCGGCTGCGCCATCTGGTCGGTGGTGGGCCGGGAGAGCCGCAAAATGGTGGTCCCCGAGGCCTACGGCATCGCCATCGAGCCCCTGGTCACCGGCCTGGAGAGCCGCCGCCCTGGCGCACCCCTGAGGCGGGAGGGGAGCTCGCAGGCGGAATACACCGTCTCCGAGGAGGTGCTGGACGAGAACCGCCATATGAATAACACCCGTTACTACGACCTGGCGGAGCAGCTCCTGGGCACCCGGGGCAAGCCTCTGCGGGAGGCCCTGGTAGAATACAGCGCCGAGGCCCGGGAAGGCGACACGCTGCTTCTCGAGTGGAGCGGGGAGGACGGTCTCTTCGTCATCAGCGGCAGCAACAACGGCAGCCCCGCCTTCCGCATGAATCTGCGCTATCTGTAACGAAAGAAAAATGATGCCCCGGGGCCGAAGTCCCGCGGCATCGTTTTCCGCTAGTCGGACGATTCTTGTCGTATTCGCGCATTGACAGTCTTCCCCCGGCTCATTATAATATGAAAGAAATGACAGTCCATTCAATCAGACCATTTCTCAATCGGGAGGCGCAAGATGCATCATCAGGACGCCATGCGCATGACGGAGGGCTCCATTCCGGGGCAGATCCTTCGATTCGCGGCTCCGCTCTTTCTGGGAAATCTGTTTCAGCAGCTCTATAACACGGCGGATGCCCTGATCGTGGGCAACATGCTTGGAAACGACGCCCTGGCCGCGGTGAGCGCCACGGGCACCCTGGTCTTTCTGGTCATCAGCCTGTTCGTGGGCATCGCGGCGGGCTCCAGCGTGCTCATCTCCCGCTACTTCGGCGCCCAGGACTATGACAAGCTGGAAAAGGCCATCCACACCAACGTGGCCTTCAGCCTGGCGGCGGGCGTCCTCATGACGATTTTCGGTGTGCTCTTCACCCCCTGGATGCTCAAGGCCATGGGCACCCCGGAGGATGTGATGGACCTCTCCGCCACCTATATCCGCACCTTCTTTGCCGGAAGCATCGGTCTTGTGCTCTATAACGGCCTGCGCGGCGTGATGCAGGCGGTGGGCGACGGGAAGAACCCCCTCAAGTATCTGATCTTCTGCTCGGTGCTGAACGTGGTGCTGGACATCGCCTTCATCGGCCTGTTCCACACCGGCGTGGGCGGTGCCGCCCTTGCCACCATCATCTCCCAGTTTCTCAGCGGTCTGCTCTGCCTGCGCAGGCTTCTGATGACCGATGCGGAATACCGGGTAGAACTCAAAAAGATCCGCTTCCACTGGCCCACTCTGAAGCTCATCGTGCGCTACGGTCTGCCCTCCGGCATCCAGAACTCGGTGATCGCCATCGCCAACGTGGTGGTCCAGGCCAACATCAACGAATTCGGCACCATGGCCGTGGCCGGCTGCGGCGCCTATTCCAAGGTGGAGGGCTTTGCCTTCCTGCCCATCACCAGCTTCACCATCTCCCTCACCACCTTCGTGGGTCAGAACCTTGGCGCGAAGGAGTACGACCGGGCCAGAAAGGGCGCCCGCTTCGGCCTCTGGTGCGCCATCCTCTCGGCGGAGCTCATCGGCGTGCTGCTCTATGCAACGGCCCCGGCGGTCATCGGCGCCTTTACGCGGGAGCCGGAGGCCATCGCCTACGGCGTGGACAAGGGCAGGATCTGCTCGGTGTTCTTCTGTCTCCTGGCGGCCAGCCACGGTCTGGCCGCGGTGCTCCGCGGCGCCGGCAAGGCGGTGATCCCCATGATCTCCATGCTGGCCTTTTGGTGCGTGATTCGGGTGACCTTCCTGCACTTCATGGTGCCCATCTACCATACCATCGCCACCGTCAACTGGGTCTATCCCCTGACCTGGGCCCTGAGCACGATTTTTCTCGGCCTCTATTACTGGCGGGCCGACTGGATCCATACCTTTGAAAGACAAAACGCCTGAAGCCGGGACTCCGCTCCCTGCCTGAAAGAAGGAGGTTCGATCTATGCCTATCGTCGTCGTCGGTAATGTATTTGTGGACATCAAGGGATTTCCCGACAACAAATATATCCCCGCCGGGCGCAACGCCGGCTCTGTGGAGATCGTCCACGGCGGCGTGGGCCGCAACGTGGTGGAGGATATCGCCAATGTGGAGCTGCGCCCCCGCTTTGTGAGCATGGTGGACGACACCGCCGAAGGGGCGGAGGTGATCCGCAAGCTCAAAAACCACAAGGTGGACACCCGCTTTGTGGCCTCCGTGCCCGACGGCATGGGCATGTGGCTGGCGGTGTTCGACACCACCGGCGACATCATCAGCTCCATCTCCAAGCGGCCCAAGATGGACGCCATGCTGGAGCTGCTGGAGCAGCACGGAGACGAGATCTTCGCCGACGCGGACAGCATCATCGTGGAGATCGACATGGACAAGGAGATCATCAAAAAGGTCCTCTCCTTCGCCCAGAAGTATGAAAAGCGGGTCTACGCGGTGGTGGCCAACATGTCCATCGCCTCCCTGCGGCGGGACTTTCTCCAGTCCATCGATTGCTTTGTCTGCAACGTCCAGGAGGCGGGGATCCTCTTCGCCGCGGATTTCGAGGATCTGACGCCGGAGGAGCTGGAACAGGAGATGGTGGAGCGGCTGCAGAACGCCCGGATCCCCTCCATGGTGGTTACCATGGGCTCCCGCGGCGCCATTTACGCCGACGCCGAGGGCAACTGCGGCTTCTGCCCGCCCAACACCGTCCGCGTGCGGGACACCACCGGTGCGGGAGACGCCTTCTGCGCGGGGGTGGCCATTGGCCTGACCTATGGCAAGACCATGCTGGAATCCTGCGAGATCGGCGCGCGCCTTGCCTCCTCCGTCATCACCATTTCGGAAAACACCTGTCCGCGTTTCCTGCCACAGGAGTTGGGTCTGGACGTGGACGTGAACGAATAAGTACACAGGAAGAAAGAAGGATCGTTCCATGGAACGCAAAAGCGGTATTCTATTGCCTATGAGCTCTCTCCCCTCTCCCTACGGGATCGGTACCATGGGAAAGAGCGCCTATCAGTTTGTTGATTTTCTCAAGGCCGCCGGCCAGAAATACTGGCAGGTCCTGCCTCTCGGCCCCACCAGCTTCGGGGACAGCCCCTATTCCTCCTTCTCCAGCTTTGCGGGCAATCCCTATTTTATCGACCTGGACCTGCTCATCAAGGACAAGCTCCTGCGCTCCTCCGAGGTCAAGAATCGGGACTGGGGCAGCGACCCGGATCGGATCGACTACGCCAGGATCTTTGAAAACCGCTTCCCGGTGCTGCGCCTGGCCTTCCAGCGGGGCAAAGAGCGCTACGCCCGGGAGATCGGGGACTTCCGCCGGGAAAATGCGGCCTGGCTTGAAAACTACGCCCTCTATATGGCGTTGAAGGCCAGCTTCGGCATGGTGAGCTGGACCGAGTGGCCGGACCGGGAGATCCGCCTGCACAAGCCGGAGGCGGTGGAGCGCTATCGCCGGCAGTACGCCGAGGAGATCGACTTCTGGGTCTTTTGCCAGTTCCTGTTCTTCCGCCAGTGGAAGGAGCTGCGCTCTTACGCCCACGAGCAGGGCATCCAGTTCATCGGAGACGTGCCCATTTATGTGGCCCTGGACTCCGCCGACGTCTGGGCCGAGCCCAAATACTTCCAGCTGGACAGCGACGGCGTGCCCAAAGAGGTGGCCGGCGTGCCGCCCGACGCTTTCACCGAGGACGGCCAGCTCTGGGGCAACCCGCTCTATGACTACGATGTGATGAAGGCGGACGGCTTCGGCTGGTGGATCCGCCGCATTGAGGGCGCGGGCCGCCTCTTTGACATGATCCGCATCGACCATTTCCGCGGCTTTGAGAGCTACTGGGCCGTTCCCTTCGGCAACACCACCGCCAAGATCGGCCGCTGGCGTCCCGGCCCGGGCATGGCCCTGGTCGGCGTGCTCACCTCCTGGTTCCACGATCTGAGCTTCATTGCCGAGGATCTGGGCTACACCACCCCGGAGGTGGAAAAGCTGCTGAAGGACTCCAAGCTCCCTGGCATGAAGATCCTGGAATTCGGCTTCGACCCCAAGGGCGAGTCGGACTATATGCCCCACAACTGCGTGAACAACAGCATCTGCTATGTGGGCACCCACGACAACGAGGTGGTGAACGGCTGGATCCGCCACACCGACAAGGCCACTCTCCGCTATGCGAAGGAATACATGCACATCGGCGAGGACGAGAGCTGGTGCGAGGCCATGCTCCGCACTGGCATGTCCACCGCCTCCAAGCTCTTTGTCATGCAGATGCAGGACATCCTGGAGCTGGGCGAGGAGAGCCGCATCAACACCCCCGGCGTTCTGGGGAACAACTGGCAATGGCGCATGCGCCCGGACGCTGTTGATAAGAAGCTGGCTCGAAAGATCCGCAAGCTCACCGAAACCTACCGCCGGCTGTGAAAAACACCACCCGGAAGAAATCCAGATTTCTTCCGGGTGATGTTTTTCAGTTTTTAGTTTCTGGTCTATTTTCTAAAAACTAAAAACTATCTTCCCTCCGGCAGGCGCGCCATCAGACTTTCGCCGTTTTGGCGCAGCCATTTGCGAGAGGCGGCATAGTCCGGAAGGACCCGCTCCACCTCCGCCCAGAAGCGGGGCGAGTGGTTCATCTCCAGCCGGTGGCAGAGCTCATGGACCACCACATAATCCAGCACCTCGCCTGGAGCCAGGAGCAGCAGGCAATTGAAGTTGAGTCCGCCCTTGGCCGAGCAGCTGCCCCATTTGCTTCGCTGGCTGCGGATGCTGATGCGGCTGTAGTCCACCCCCACCACCGGGGCATAATAGGCGGCCCTGGCCAGGAAGATGCGCCGCGCTCGCTTTTTGAGCTCCGCCAGCTCCTCCTCGCTGAGCTTTTCCGCTTTGGGCAGGGCCGCCTGCCTGGCCCGCTGACGCTCCACCCAGTCCCAGTGCTGGCGCAGGAAGGCCTCGATCTGCCATTTGGGCACGCGCAGCGGGGCACGGACCTGAACGGTCCCGTCCGGCTTCATCTGCAGCGCCAGAGACCTGCGGCGGCTGCGGATCAGTTCGTATTCCATCTTTTCCTCCATGAAAAAACCGGAGTCAAGGCGACTCCGGTTTTTTCTGTGTACGGTTGATCAGTTCTTGGTATAGACGTGCACGTCCTTGGTGACGCCGTTGCACTCCACAGTCAGGGTGACGCCGCCGGGCTGGTGTTTGAGGCACAAGACCTCGCACTCTTTGGTGTCCTCGCTGATGGTGAGCTTGATGACGCTCTCATCGTTGACGCTCCACTTGAAGGTGGCATTGGGGAACTGGTCCACAGGGTAGGCCACAGCCTTCAGCTTGACCGCTTCACCGACCTTCTCGGTGAACTCGTCCTTCTCATCCTCGAAGAAGAAGACCTTTACAGACTCCGGCACGGGGATGGGAGTGGGAGACGGCGTGGGCGGCTGGGCAATGATGGTCTGGTCGATGCCAGGCGTCGGCGTGGGGGTGGGGGCAGTAATGGTGCCCTGGCCCGTGGTGCCGGGATTGTCCAGCCCATCGGGGCGGACGGTGACCATAACGATGACCGCCAGGATCACGGCGACCACCAGGATCAGGCCAAAAATCATCTGCCACTTGGTATTGGTCTCTGCCCGCTCATAGGCGGCGGTACCTTTCACAGTGCCGGGGGTAGCGGCGGGGGTACGGCCGCTCTGAGCCACACGGCGAGTGCCGCAATTGGGGCAGCGGCTGCGCAGTGCGGAAAAGCTCTGACCGCAGCGGCGGCATTTTACTTCAGGAATAACGCTCATGCTGGTTCCTCCGTTCTTTAGGAATAGAAAGTACAGAGATACTACGGTACATATTACACCGATTTTGCCGGTTCGTCAAGTGTCGCCGCGCCCCGGTGCCCTCAAAACCGGGAAAAAACAGGGAATTTTCCCCACTCTTCACAAAAATTAAGAAGTTTTTCCGGGAGGACGACCCCATGGACGCGCATTCCGTACCCTCGATCAATTCTCCTTCCAGGTGCGCTCGCTGATGATATAGCGCGGCCGGGCCTTGGATTCCAGATAGATTTTGCCGATATACTCTCCGATGATGCCAAGGGAGATGAGCTGCACCCCGCTGACAAAGCAAATGATGCAGGTCATGCTGGCCCAGCCTGCCACCGATTTGCCGCAAAGCGCGGTGATCAGCGCCCAGAGGCAGCCCAGGAAGCTCACCAGCGCCACGAAAATGCCAAAGCCTGTGATGAGCCGCAGGGGCTTTACCGAAAGGCTGGTGATGCCGTCCACCGCCAGGGCGATCATCTTCTTCAAGGGATAGTGGCTCACCCCGGCGATCCGCTCCGCCCGGGCGTATTCCACGGTAGTGCTCTTAAAGCCCACCAGCGGGACCAAACCCCGGAGGAAGAGGTTGACTTCCTTGAAATTGGCAAACTCCTGAAGGACCCGGCTGGAAATGAGCCGGTAGTCGGCATGGTTATAGACCACCTCCGCGCCCATGGCGCTGAGGAACTTGTAAAAGCTCTGGGCGGTAAAGCGCTTGAAGAAGGTGTCCGTCTCCCGGCTGGAGCGGACGCCGTAGACCACCTCACAGCCGTCCCGGTAGGCGTCCACCATGGCGTCCATGGCGTTGATGTCGTCCTGTCCGTCGCAGTCGATGGAGATGGTGATATCGCAGCGGTCCTTGGCCTCCATCAGGCCCGCCAGCACCGCGTTCTGGTGCCCCCGGTTCCGGCTCTGGCAGATACCGAGATAATGGGGATCGGCGGCCGCCAGTTCCTTGATGATCTCCCAGGTCCGGTCACGGCTGCCGTCGTTTACAAAGAGGACCCGACTCTCGTCGGAGATCTTGCCTGCGGCGGAGAGATCCTGCAGCTTTTTCAGGAACATGGGCGCGGTGATGGGCAGGACCTCCTGCTCGTTGTAACAGGGAATAACGATATACAAAACAGGGTTCATAGCGTCCTCCTTCTCAAAGTCACGTCCATTCTCCCAGGCGTACCACCAGGAAATCGTCGATCATCTGCACCGAACCGTAAGCCGGATAAATCGGCATCGCCTGAACGCGAGGATCCTCATTCAAGGCCAGTTTTTCCTTCCAGCTCGCAAAGAGTACATCGAAGCCCACATAACGCTCAACGAAGTACTCCCGGGTATAGGCGTTGGTCAAATCATCCGCAGGCCAGATCAGATCGAAGTCCGCCATCTCCGGGATCGTATAGAGCCCGCTCTCTGCCTCGCCCAGGATCGCGATCTTGGTATTGGCATCAAATCCGGGTGTTTGCCGCACCTGCGCGGCGATCCCGGTGTAAAGCGCATAGCTGTGCTCATAGCGAAGGTGGAGCTTGAGGTAAAACGCGTTGGCGTAAAACACATTTCCCGCCACCACCAGCGCCAGACTCAGTGCCACCAGCTGCCGCAGCAGCGGTGCAGCCTCACCCCGCAGCTCCTCCGCCGCAACGACGGCAAAGACATAGAGGGAAATGAAGCTGAAGAGCACCATGGAATGGATAATGCCGGTCTGGGCGATCAGATAGATGCAGTACATGCTCAGCGGAAGCAGCAGCAGGCACAGCAGAAAGAGCAGGATCTTCTCCCAATCCCTGCAGCGGAAAAGCCAGCGAAGGCTGACGTACGCCGGTGGCAGGAGGGCAAGCACGTGCAGGATCCGGGAAAAGACGCCGTGAACATAATCGAAATAGTCCCGGGTCAGGGTGTGAAGGAAGGCGCTGTACGCCACCAGGGCCCGGAAGAAGACGGAGCGCTCCTCTTCCAGACCGTAATCCACAAAATCGCCGCTGTAAAACTGCAGGGAGATGGGAATGGAGCCCAGATACAGCAGCAGGGCGCAGGCCAGAAGCGCAAGGCGCTTGAGGCCGAACAGAAAGACCTCTCTTGCGCTGCCTTCGCCCCGGAGAAGCTTTTGCAGCATCAGGACAACAAAAAAGCTGCTGGCAAAGGCGATATATCCCTGATAAATGCTGATGCCCAGAAGCAGCAGCACAAGGCTCAGAAGCCAGGAGGCCAAAGTCTCCCGCTGGGAAAACCAAACCGCAGCGAACACCAACAGAAGGGCCAGTGCGTAGCTTGGCGCGGTGAACATATAGCTGAAGGTTGCGGTTTGGGCGGGAAACACCGTCAGCAGCCCGGAAAGGACCGCGATCAGGAGCGGCGAGCGGAGGCGAAAGATCCGCACCAGCAAACAGGCGGCAGCAGAAAGCAGCAAGAGGCTCAGCAGGCCGAAGATCCATGGGGTGGAAATGCTGGGGATCAGGTATTTGCTCAGCTCCAGACCCCAGCGGCCCGAGCCAAGAGTCATCCCCTTGCCATAGAGAGAACTGAGCTCATCCGCATTCGGGAGCTTATTGGCAAACGCGAAGCCGTGGGCAAGCAGCCCCGCCAGCAGAGCGCTGAAAAAGGGCAAACGGAAGGGCCGTAAACGCTCCGGGAGCTTCTCAGGCCAGGAGGCGGCTGCGGACAGCAGCTTGTGCATGGGTGGGATCCCCCTTCTCTCAAACTAAAATGGCGGCCAGCTCCTCCACCGTTTTGCAGTAGAGGCGGCAATTGCGGCGCATAAAGGCTTCGATCTCCGGGATGTCGTTGGCCCAGCCAACGGCGGCAAAGTCCACCCCGGCTGCCAGGGCCATGTCATAGCCCGGCTTCAGATCGTCGATCATCAGCAGCTCGGATGGCGCCAGATCCAAGCGGCGCATGATCTCCCGCAGAGGCCAGGGATCGGGCTTGCGCCGCTCCACCGGCTGCTCCCAGCCGAAAACCAGGTCCGGCTCCGGCAGCTTGTTCTCCCGGTAATCCCGCAGGATGCTCTTGTCCACCGAGTGGGAGACCACACAGAGAAGGCCCCCTTCGGCCTTGTGCCGCTCCATGATCTCCCGGATGCCGGGATAGGCCCGGGGGATCCGGGTACGGACGAAATCCTGCCAGAAGCGGTATTCCACCTCCAGGTCAGCGTCCGTCATGCCGTACTCGCCCTTGCACATGGGGAGGAAGCCCGGGTCGAAGTTTTTCAGAAAATAGTGCTCCAGGCTGCAGCTTTTATCCGGGAAATACTTCTCCAGAAAGGCCACAAAACTGGGATAATGAATGGTGGCGGTGCTGTTCACCACCGTGTCGTCATGGTCAAAGACCAGGCATTTGTATCTCATTTCTTTTCCTTGTAGCCTCCCCTGCCTAAGGGGAGGTGGCATCCGCCGTCTCACGCAAGGCGGATGACGGAGGGGTCTTCCAGTCGTATCGTTTGCGAAGCCGGATTTAATAAAAAGTCGCCACGTCCTGGGCGGGGGCGGAGGTGAGGGCGCTGTCCAGGTAGGTCAGCACCGGTCCCCGCTTGCCGTAGGCCCGGTGGAACTTGTAGTTGATCTTCGCCGTAAGGATCATCCAGCTCTCGTCCTGCACAAGATCCGCCTTGTCCCACTGGCAAACCAGGCCCGCAAACTGGATGTCCTCCACGCAGCAGGTCATCACATGCCGGCCCACCACGAAGCAGCCCTTGGGCAGCTTGCCCCGCTTGAGCGCCCGGCACTTGAACTTCACGGTCTTGCCCTCGTACTTCTTGGGCTCCTCGGACATGTCCCGATACCAGAGGGCATAGTCCTCGTCGTTGATCTGAATCACCGGCGCGTTCACATCAAAAGGCAGAGGATCCTGGATATCGTCGTAGACCACCTTGCCGTTTGCGTACTCATAGGCGATATCCGAGCGGCGGGAGGCGCCCCGGACGATCTTGTGGAAGGCCATCTTGTCCATGTCGGGCTTGAAGCGGTTGAAAACCACCAGCTCGCAGCTCTTGAGCTTGTCATAGACCAGCTGGCGCATATTGTTGTTGTAAGTCAGAAAGGTGGTGGCATCGGCAAACATGAACTCCTGGTACACGGCCCAGTTTTCCGGCATGGCCTGGTAGAGCAGGTCCAGCATCCACATGCCGTTATACTCCACCACCACCCGCTCGGCCCGGGAGTCATGCAGCCAGGCTTTCAGATTCTCCTCGGTGAGATCCGCCTGGTCCTCCACCACAGCCAGCACCACATTGGGGTCGGCAAACTGCTCGGGGGCGTATTCCTCCTCGCCCTCCTCGCAGATCAGCAGCAGGGTGCGCTCCCCGTTGCAGAAGCGCTTGTCCTCCAGGGTCTCCTGGATGAACTTGGTCTTGCCCGCTTCCAGAAAGCCCGTAAAGAGATATACAGGCACATCGCGATTCTCATTCACCGGTAAACAACTCCTTCAGGGCGTCCTCCCGGATGTGGGAGCCGATCACGCAGAAGCGGCCGGTGACCGCGGGGGCGCCGCGGCGGATCTCCATCTCGCCGGGAACATAGTCAAAGTACAGCCATTCGCCGTCGCTGGCGTCCAGGATGCCCTTGGCCCGCAGCACGATGCCGTACTGCACGGCGTCGTTCAGCTGGCCCAGGATCTCCTTAAGCTCTTCCTCGCTGAACTTGCGCGGGGTCTCCATGCCCCAGCTGGCAAAGACCTCGTCAGCGTGGTGATGATGGTGATGCTCGTGGTCATGGTCGTGGTGATGGTGGCACTCGCACTCCGGATCATCGCACTCCTCCCCATCCTCGTGATGATGGTGGTGATGATGCTCGTGCTCCTCATCCTCATCCTCATCGTCGTGATCGTGATGGTGGTGGCACTCGCACTCCGGATCGTCGCATGCTTCCCCATCCTCGTGGTGATGGTGCTCATGCTCCTCATCCTCATCGTCGTGATCGTGATGATGATGGTGCTCCTGCTCCTCCTTGAGCTTCTCCATCTCCGCCTTGAGCCCGTTCTCGTCCATGGCGGCGCGGATCAGGCTGCCGTCGATCTGGTCCCAGGGAGTGGTGATGAGCCCGGCGTGGTCGTTCAGCCCCTTCAGCAGCTCGGCGGCCAGCATCACCTTGGTGCTGTTGGCAGAGTCGGTACGGCTGAGGACGATCAGGTCGGCGTTCTGGACCTGGTCATTGAAAAACTCGCCGAAGTTGCGCATATACATTTTGGCCTTGCCGGCGTCCACCACGGTGACCTTGGCGCCGATGTGGGCGCCTTCCACCCGCTCCACGGCCTTGGCTACGTCAGAGAGCTTGCCAACGCCGGAGGGCTCAATGAGGATGCGGTCGGGAGCAAAGTCGTCCATGACCTTCTTCAGGGCCTTGGTGAAGTCGCCCACCAGGGTGCAGCAGATGCAGCCGGAGTTCATCTCATTGATCTCCACGCCCGCGTCCTTCAGAAAGCCGCCGTCGATGGCGATCTCGCCGAACTCGTTTTCGATCAGCACCAGCTTCTCGCCCTGGTAACCCTCGGCGATGAGCTTGCGGATCAGCGTGGTCTTGCCGGCGCCCAGAAAGCCGGAGAATATATCGATCTTTGTCATGTTCTTTTTCCTCCAAATGACAGATTTTCCAACAAGTTAGTATAGCACAATTCTTTGCTTCTTACAAGTATCCGTTCCTTCCCTTCCAGGGGCAAAAAATGAAGAAAATGGGAACTTTTTAAAAAAGTTCCCATTTTCTTCTCGAAAGGCTGACTCAGCAGAGACGGCTGCCTGCGGGGACGGAATCGTCCAGCATCAGCAGGTGCAGCTCCTCCTTGCCGTCCACCTTGCGTACGGCGGAGAGCAGCATACCGCAGGACTCCAGGCCCATCATCTTCCGGGGCGGCAGATTCAGAATGGCCACCACGGTCTTGCCGATGAGCTGCTCTGGCTCGTAGAATTCCCGGATGCCAGAGAGGATCTGCCGCTTGGTGCCGGAGCCATCGTCCAGCTCGAAGCGCAGCAGCTTCTTGGACTTCTTCACGGCCTCGCAGCCCAGCACCTTGCACACCCGCATGTCGCACTTGGCAAAGTCCTCGATGTCCACGTCGGGGAGCACCGGCTCCACCTTCACCTGGGGGCCCTTGGCGTCCTTCTCGGCCTCCTCCAGTTCGCCCAGCATTGTGGCGGCGTCGATGCGGGGGAAGAGGGTCTCGCCCTTGCGCACGGCCACGTCCGCGGGCAGCACGCCGTATGCGCAGGCGGCGTCCCAGGTACGGGCGGCCTCGTCGGCGCCGATCTGGTCAAAGGCCTTGGTGCAGCTTTCGGGGATGAAGGGCGTCAGCAGGATCAGGGAGACCCGCAGGGCCTCCAGCAGATTGTACATCACGCTGGCAAGGCGGGGTTTCTTGTCCTCTTCCTTAGCCAGCTTCCAGGGCATGGTCTCGTCGATGTACTTGTTGGCCCGCTGGATGAGGCGGAAGGCCTCGTCCAGGCCCTGGTGCAGCTGGAACTTCTCCATCTGGGCGGCATAGCGCTCGCTGGCGCTCCGGATCATGCCGATCAGTTCCTCGTCCAGGGGCTCCGCCTCCCGCTCCGGGATCAGCTTGCCGCCGAAGTACTTCTCCACCATGGCGGTGGTGCGGGAGACCAGGTTGCCCAGGTCGTTGGCCAGGTCCGTGTTGATGGTGGAGATCAGCAGCTCGTTGGTAAAGTTGCCGTCGGAGCCGAAGGGGAAGGTGCGCAGCAGGAAGAAGCGCAGGGCGTCCACGCCGAACTTGTCCGCCAGGATGTAGGGATCCACCACGTTGCCCTTGGACTTGGACATCTTGTCGCCGTTGAAGTTCAGCCAGCCGTGGCCGTAGACCTTCTTGGGGAGGGGAAGCTCCATGCTCATGAGCATGGCGGGCCAGATGATGGAGTGGAAGCGGACGATCTCCTTGCCCACAATGTGCACATCCGCAGGCCAGAACTTGTCAAAATCGTCATAGCGGTCGTTGAGGAAGCCCAGGGCGGTGCAGTAGTTAAACAGTGCGTCCACCCAGACATAGACCACATGGCCCGGGTCAAAGTCCACTGGCACGCCCCAGGTAAAGCTGGTGCGGGAGACACACAGGTCCTCCAGGCCGGGCTTGATGAAGTTGTTGATCATCTCATTGACGCGGCTGGCAGGCTCCAGGAAGGTGCCGGTCTCCAGCAGCTCCTGCACGGGCTTTGCGTACTTGGAGAGGCGGAAGAAGTAGGCCTCCTCCTCCGCGTCGTGGACCTCGCGGCCGCAGTCGGGGCACTTACCGTCCTTCAGCTGGCTCTCGGTCCAGAAGCTCTCACAGGGGGTGCAGTACTTGCCCTTGTAAGCGCCCTTGTAAATGTCGCCCTTCTCGTACATCTTTTTGAAGATGCGCTGGATGGAGGCCACATGGTAATCGTCGGTAGTGCGGATGAAGCGGTCGTTGGAGATGTTCATCAGCTTCCAGAGGTCCTGTACACCCTTTTCGCCGGTGACGATCTTATCCACGAACTGCTGGGGGGTGACGCCGGCGGCCTTGGCCTTTTCCTCGATCTTCTGGCCGTGCTCGTCGGTGCCGGTAAGGAACATCACATCATAGCCGCGCAGCCGCTTATAGCGGGCGATGGCATCGGTGGCCACGGTGCAGTAGGTGTGGCCGATGTGCAGATTGTCCGAGGGGTAATAGATGGGGGTGGTGATATAAAAGGTCTTCTTATCCATTCTCTTCTTCTCTCCTGTTGCTTTCCTAATCAGGGATCTTCGATGATGACTTCGCCGATATCGCCGCCGCCATCGTCGCCGCCATCGTCGCCGCCTCCGCCGCCGGAGCCGCCCTCGTCACCGCTGCCGCCGCCGGAACCGCCGCCGTCATCAATGATCTCGGCGCTGCCGCCGCCAGAGCCGCCCTCGCTGGGCTTGTTGTACTTCTCGGGGGGCCAATCGATCTCGTAGTCGTGGCGATAATAGGTGCTGGCAGAGCCCTCCTTGACCTCCAGGACCTTGCCGTCCTTGTCATGATAGGTGATCCAGAGATACACGTTGGAGCCGATGACTACATCGGGGAACTCCTCGTCATGCACGGCGTACTGATCGTAGGAGAGGCTGACCCAGATGCCATCGGTGTCGGTGCCCCAGATCTCAATGGTCAGCTCCATGGACTCGTTGTCGCAGTAGGCCACGATCTTCACCGGATACTCCCGGTCGTTGCGGAACTTGAAGTCCGGCTGGGGCCAGCTCACCGTGGCGTCCTGTCCCAGGGGCAGATAGCTGACCCGGAAATAGTGGTTGGTGCGGCTCACGGTGGTCATGCGGGCATAGAGCGTGGCGCAGTACAGGGTGGAGGACACCTGGCAGATGCCGCCGCCCACCTCCTGGACCACTTCGCCATTGGAATAGGCCGCGGCCTCCTCAAAGCCGTTGGCATAGGTGCGCTCGCCCACCGTCTCGTTATAGGAGAAGGACTGGCCGGGCATCAGGATGGTGCCGTTGATCTTGTCCACGGCAAGGTTGATGTTGTTGACCCGGGCGCGGGTGCTGCCGCCAAAGGAACTGGTCTGGCTGCCAAGCATATCCTTGAACAGCTCCGCTTTCAGCTTCTCAGCGGTGATCTTGGGCTCCACGATCTTCAGGGGGATCAGCAGCTCCTCCATGGGTCCGGCTTTCTCCCAGAGCTTCTTGGCCTGCTTCACGTCAAAGGTGACGCCGGGCTTGCCCTCGATGACCTCAAAGTTCTTGTCCGCGAAGTGGGCGTCCACCGGCTCCACGTTCAGCTCCTTATACAGGGCGTCGAAGTCCGGCATGGTGACTTCCCCTTCGACCTCGTCATAGCTCATCTCGCTCTCGCCGGCCTGCATGGCCTCGTACACCGCGGTATAGAGCTTCTCCGGGTCCAGGTCCATCTGGCCGGCGCCCTTGACAAAGTGCATCACTTTCTTTTCTGTGTCGATGGAATAGGGCTCGCCCGCCGTCTTCTCCCGGAAAGCGGCCACAGCCTCATCCGTTTTGGCCCGGATATAGGTCTTGTCCAGCTCGGGGGCCTCGGGTCCCACCTCCACCTTGTGGAGTCTGGAGGTGAAATAGGTCTTCACACAGTCCAGCAGATCCCGGTCATGGCCGTAGCGGAAGGCAGCCTCCACCGCGGCGCTCTTGTCCATGGCAAGGCCCGCCTCCACGCGGTCCAGCTCGATGCTCACGTCCATGGGCAGCTGAACGCTCAGGGTCGGGTTTTCAATGCTGCCCCAGCCTTCCTCCGTCAGCTTTTTCTCGGTCTCCTCTTTGGTGAGGCCGCCCACGTCGATGCCGTTCACATAGACGTTGGGGAAGTTGGTCTCGCTGTTGGAGATGCGAAACGCGGCATACAGTCCCGCGCCGCCGGCCAGCACCGCAAGGCTGACCAGCACCAGCAGCGCGATCTTCACCCCGCGCATCACCTTTCTGGCCTTCTCGGCGCGAATCTCGGCCTTGCGCTTGCGCTCGGCCTCTCTCGCGGCCTTTTCTCTGGCCCTGAGCTGTTCCTCGGCGGCCTTCTCCTGGCGCCTGCGCTCGGCGATCCAGGCGGCCTTTTCCTTGGCCTCAGCCTCCGCCGCAGCCTTCTCCTCCCGTTTGCGCCGGGCGATCCACTCCTGCTTTTCCCGCTCCTCCGCTTCCTTCCGGGCGCGGATGGCAGCGCGGGAGTTGGGGTTCACCGATGCGGCGTCCCGGGTATTTCTCTCGTTTGTATTCTCTCTGAAATGACTTGCCACCTAATATCCCTCACTCTGTGATCCACAAGGACTCCTGGTCCTCAATTTCTTCTTTCTCTGCGGGCTCTTCGTCCCAAGGCTCGGCGTCCTCTGTCTCTTCCTTCTCCGTATCGCGTTTGCGCAGTCTCTCCTCGTAGAGCTCGGCAAAGAGCTCCTCCTCGCCCTTGGGCAGCACGATCTTCCGCTCCTCCCGGTCCACCCGGTCCATCCAGGGGACACTGTCCGCCCGGCCGCTGGCCTGGGCCTCCAGCAGGATGCCGATGAGGGTATTGGAAATGAGGAAGCCCGGCACCGTGAAGTGCCAGCGGTCCCCGGTTTTTTCCGCCCAGCCCTTTTCCTGGAAGGCCAGCAGCGCGTGGAGGATGGGCTTCCAGTCCGACTGGGTGCGCACCCGGTAATCCTGCTCAGAGATGCCCCGGTTGGTACGCATGGCCAGCATCAGGTATTCCACCGAGCGCTCCATGGGGTCCACCAGCTGGTACTCGTCGATGATGCTGACCTTTTTCTCCACCCCGGTGATGTAGCGCTTCAGGTCCTTCACAAAGCTGTAGCGGAGATTGCCCACGCAGGAGTGGGCGCCCGGGCCGAAGCCCATGTAATCGTCCAGATTCCAGTATTTCAGGTTGTGCAGGGACTCGAAGCCCGGAGCGCAGAAGTTGGAGATCTCATACTGCTTATAGCCGTAGCGCTCCAGCATCTCGGCGGCATAGGAATACATGTCCGCCTGTTCGTCCTCCGAAGGGAGCACCGGGGAATCCTTGTACTCCCGGTACATGGGGGTCCCCTCCTCCAGCTTCAGGCCATAGCAGCTGATATGCTCCGGGTGCATCTCCACGATCTTGGCCAAAGACTCCGCCCAGTCGCTCTTGGTCTGGCTGGGCAGTCCGTAGATCAAATCCAGGCTGATGTTGTCAAAGCCTGCCTTGCGCGCCGCGGAAAAGGCCAGCTCCGCCTGCTGGAAGCTGTGCCGCCGGCCGATGAGCTTGAGCAGATCGTTGTTGGTGGCCTGCACGCCCACGGAAAGCCGGGTGACGCCCTCGGAGCGCAGCAGCTTCAGGTCCTTGTAGGTCATGCTGTCGGGGTTGCACTCCACAGTGACCTCGGCGTCCAGCCGGACGTTGCCGTTGCGCTTGAGCACATCGAAGATTTCCATCAGGTGCTCGGCCCCGTAGTAGCTTGGGGTGCCGCCGCCGAAGTAGACCGAGTCCACCTCGTAGTTGCGGATCCCCCGGGCGGACTCCGCCAGATGGGCGATCAGCGCCCGGTGATAGTCGGGCATCTGCTGCTCGCATCCGGCCAGGGAATAGAAGTCGCAGTAGCTGCACTTGCTGGCGCAGAAGGGGATATGGATATAAATGCCCAGACGTGGCTTTGACATAATGATTTCTCCAGAACAAGCTTGTAGGGGCGACCCTTGCGGTCGCCCGCTTTTACGGTAAGATCTTTTCTTTCCGGGCGACCGCAAGGGTCGCCCCTACAGATTGAATCAGAATAGTTCCGCTACCTGTTCGGCAAAGCGGTTGGGGTCCTCCACGTCCATGCCGGCGGTCATTTCCGCCAGGACATAGAGGATCTGGGAGAGCTTTCCGGCCTTCTCCTTGTCGCTGTCCCAGGCTTCCTTCAGCACCTGGAAGGCGCGGTGCTCCGGGTTCAGCTCCAGCACACGGGTGGCGCGGACCTTGCGCATTTCCTCGCTGGGGCCGTGGCGGAAGTAACGCTCCATCTCCAGGGTCAGGGGGCCTTCGCTGGTGAGGCAGCAGGCCTGGGTGGTGAGCTTGCGGCTGAGGCGCACCTTGCTGAGCTCCTCGCCCACGGACTCCTTCACGAAGTCCAGCAGCTCCTTGTTCTCGATGTCCCGCTCCTCGGCGGCCTTCTTCTCCTCCTCGGTCTCAAAGCCCAGGTCGTCGGTGACCACGTTGCAGAAGGTCTTGCCGTCCTGGTCGTGGAGGTTCTCCAGCACCATCTCTTCCAGAGGGCTTGTGAGGTAAATGAGCTCGAAGCCGCGGCTGCGCACCTGCTCGCACTGGGGCAGGCTCATGGCCTGCTTCACGCTGGCGGCGGTGGCGTAGTAGATGACCTTCTGGCTCTCGGGCATGGCCTCCACATACTCCTTCAGGGTGATCTGGCGATCCTCCGAGGTATAGAAGATCAGCAGATCCCGCAGGAAGTCCTTGTAGCGGCCGTACTCGTCGCATACGCCCACCTTCAGATCGTTGCCAAAGTTCTTGTAGAACTCCTGATACTTGGGCTTGTCCTCCTTGAGAAGCTTCTCCAGCTCGCCCTTGATGCGCTTTTCCAGGTTCTGGCCGATGATGCGCAGCTGCCGGTCGTGCTGCAGGATCTCGCGGGAGATGTTCAGGCTCAGATCCGGAGAGTCCACCACGCCCTTGACAAAGTCAAAGTAATCGTGGACCAGCTTGTCGCACTTCTCCATGATCATGACGCCGTTGGAGTAGAGGGTGATGCCACCCTTATTGTCGCCGGAAAAGGCGTTTTCATTCTCCTCGCCGGGCACAAAAAGCATGGCCTTGTAGCTCACGGTGCCTTCGGCGTTGATGCGCACCAGGGCGCAGGGATCCTTGCGGTCCCGGTTCTTTTCCTTGTACCACTGGATGCAGTCGTCATCGGTGACCTCGCTCTTGGAGCGCTGCCAGATGGGGATCATGCTGTTGATGGTCTCGTTTTCGGTGACCATCTTGTACTCATATTTGGGAGAGCCGTCGTCGTTCTTCTCCCCGGTCTCGAAGCGCTCCTGGTGCTGCACGTCCATCTTGATGGGCCAGCGGACATAGTCGGAGTACTTGCGGATCAGGGCCTTCAGCTTCCAGACCTCCAGGTAGGAGCCGTAGATCTCATCGTCGGTATCGGCCTTCAGGTGCATGATCACGTCGGTACCTACGGTATCCTTCTGGATGGGGGTCACGGTGTAGCCGTCGGCGCCGGTGCTCTTCCACTCCACGCCCTGCTCCTCGCCGAACTTGCGGGAGCGGACGGTGACCTGGTCGGCCACCATGAAGGCGGAGTAGAAGCCCACGCCGAACTGACCGATGATGCTCAGATCCTCGGCCTTGCTGCCGTCCATCTCGCCCTTGAACTGGTAGGAGCCGGACTTGGCGATGACGCCAAGGTTGTTCTCGGCCTCCTCCAGGGTCATGCCGATGCCGTTGTCCCGCACGGTGATGGTGCGCTCGTCTTTATTCACAAGGATGTCGATCTTGAAGTCTTCCCGGCTGAGACCCACGCTGTCGTCGGTCAGGGACAGGTAACAGAGCTTGTCGATGGCGTCGGACGCGTTGGAGATGATCTCCCGGAGGAAGATCTCCTTGTTGGTGTAAATGGAATTGATCATCAGGTCGAGCAAACGCTTGCTTTCGGCCTTGAACTGCTTTTTGCTCATGACGTTTTGTTTGCCTCCAATGCTTCTGCGACCGGTCCGGTTTGGGGACCGGCCGGTAGTTTTACAAAGATACAGTATAACACAAATCTTCCAAATTTCAACACTGAGAGACGGTCTTAAGAAAGATTCACAAATTGTTCTTCCCTTGCCTCACCCCGCCGCAGGCAGGGAGAGAGCTTGCGGAGACTTCCGGTTCCGCTGTAGGGGCTGGCGTCCCCGACAGCCCGCAAATCTTCCTGTCCCGGCGTTGAAAGAACGATCCTTCGCGGCACTCCCTCAGTCACGTCAGCGAGCTGCCGTGACAGCTCCCTCAAAGAGGGAGCCGATAGCGTCTCCCTCTCTGAGGGCCTTGGGTTTGTCATCCGGCGTGTCACGCCCGCCGGATGAGGGAGGGAGTCGTTTTCTCCCTGTCTCGCAGAAACTTTCGGGATGCGCTGTAAAGTCCCCGGGCGATTTTGACGGATCCATGGATTGCAGAATCCGCCGTTTTACGATATACTGAAATTGACCATGCTCCGCGGGTCGCGTACGATGCAGGCAGACGAGAACGGGCCCGAGAGCCGTTCCATGAACCGGGCAGCTGCGAAGGAGGCACACAATGCAGGCAATCAAAAAATCCATTATTATGGCTGATTTGAACCGATTTCTTCAAGAGTATTATGCAGAACCATTGGAGAAGGAAGGCTTTGTTTCCTGTGAAAACAGCTATTTCGACTGGTATAAGGTTGAGAACGATCTGGTATACAGCGTTCATTTCCCCATCCACGGAACGATGAGCTACTTTATCGCACTGGAGCCCGGAATCTGCGTATTGCCTCTCTACGTGTGGGACGAGATCCCGATGCGTATGCCGCTGCAAGATAATCCTTGGACGTATTCATCAGATCGTTTTATTCGAATTCGGACGGAACACAGGGAATATCTGGACTATATCGAGAAAAGGATTGGTCCGCTGAAAAGGAAGTCTTATTGTACTCCGGGCCTGATCACAGGTTTGCCGTGCGGAAAACGCCTGCTAATGCTTGTCAGCGAGCGGCGAGGAGCGGAAATACTGGATGAAATTGCGTTTCCGCTGTTGTCTGGTATAAAAAGTGTTGAGGACATCTATCGTTTTCATCTGGAATGCCGATGTGCGATAGAGAGATATCAGTCCCAGGCTCAGTACGCCAAGGCTTTGCAGCAGAAAAAAGAGGAGGGCGCACGTGAGTACTATTTGAGAGAGGAGTTTTCCACTGCATTTGCAGATGAGTGTGTGGCAGTGCGTGACGAAGAGTTCTACCCATATGTGATGGATTCTCTGAAAGCGACTCATACTCGCTGTACGCGAGTCCTGGAGGAGAATTGCCCGGCGAAAAAACGGAATCCCAAATACTTTGCTTATCAAAGCGAACGTTCTGCTCTTCTTCTCCGCGTTATGCAAGAGAAAGACTATGGCTTGTGGGAAGAAAGCATTGCTGCTGAACGCGAAAAGATGATGCAGCAAATTCGGAAAAAACTGCCCTCGCTTTCCATAGACAAATAGAATGAGACAACGGGCAGTTTCCCTGCCCACAAGACTTGACATCATTTCATGTCTGGCTCGGCACCCCGAGGGCGAAAGTCTTCGGGGTGTTTTTCCTGCATCCCGCTCTTGATAGGCCTGTGGTTTTAGACAATTTGCCTTCGGCGCCTCCCGGAAAAATTGTGCGGTGTTGCCTTAGATCAGAATGATTTAGCGTAATGGTTGATTCGCCCGGACAAAGTCAAAAAAACACAGGACAGGGTGCCATCTTCTGTCCCGCATGCATACGATAGAACAGCGTCTTCTTGAGTTCCGGGACAGTCTCTGTCTGCGCTGCGAGACAGAAAGGGTCTCGACAGGCTGCGCGCGGCTCTCCCGGGATCTGTCCGTCGACGAGCTGAGCATCACCGTGGGCGTGCAGAACGAGCAGTTCGAAACCGCGATCCGCGTCCTGTACGACAGCTTCACCGGCTGATACGAAATGAAAAGCGTTTCCGCTTTTGCGGAGCTTCAACACAAGGAGGGACCCATCATGAAAGAATACACCGTCGCCATTCTCGGCGCCACCGGCGCCGTGGGCTGTGAGATGCGCAAGGTCCTGGAGGAGTACCAGGTCCCCGTGAAGGAGCTGCGGCTGCTGGCCAGCGCCCGCAGCGCCGGGAGTACCCTCCCCTTCCGGGGCCGGGCGGTCACGATTCAGGAGGCCACCGACGAGAGCTTTTCGGGCTGTGACTTCGTGCTGGGTGCCGTGGAGGGCGACATGTCCCGCCGCTTTGCCCCCGCCATTAAAAAGAGCGGCGCTGTGTACATCGACAACAGCTCCGCCTTCCGCCTGGATCCCGCGGTGCCCCTGGTGGTGCCCGAGATCAACGGGGCTGACGCCCTGGAAAATCACGGCCTCATCGCAAACCCCAACTGCTGCACCATCATCGCCCTGATGGCCGTGGCCGGCATCGCAAAGCTCTCCCCCATCCAAAGCATGGTCGTCTGCACCTACCAGGCCGTCTCCGGCGCGGGCCAGGCGGGCATCGCGGAGCTGGACGCGCAGATGAAGGCGCTGGCCGCCGGGGAAAAACCGGAGGTCAAAACCTTTGCCGCCCAGATCGCCATGAACGTCATCCCCTTCATTGACGCGCCCTACGGCAACGACTACACCAAGGAAGAGATGAAGATGCAGAACGAGGGCCGCCGCATCCTCCACAGCCCCGAACTGAAGGTCAACTGCACCTGCGTGCGCGTGCCGGTCATGCGCTCCCACTCCATCGCCGTCACCCTGCGCACCCAGCGCAAGGTCACCGTGGAGGAGGCAAAGGCAGCCGTGGCCGCCTTCCCCGGCGTGCGGCTCATTGAGGACTACGAGGGCCGCTGCTACCCCACCCCGCTGGACACCTCGGATCAGGATCTCGTCTGGGTGGGCCGCATCCGCGAAGATCTCACCGACGAGAAGGGCCTGACCCTCTGGTGCTGCGGCGACCAGATCCGCAAGGGCGCGGCCAGCAACGCCGTGCAGATTCTGCAGAAGCTCATCGCGGAATGATCCCATCCAATCCTTTGCCCCCCCTTCCCACAGCACCCCGAGGGAAAGCCCTCGGGGTGTTTTTGACGCAGCAGGCCGCAGAGAAGGCTTTGGCGGGCTGTCGAGGACGCCAGCCCCTACGGCGTGGATGCGGAGCCTGGGCTGCCGCCTTGTCATCCAGAGCCTTGGCGAAGGATCCGGACGGCGCCAGCTGGGATCCCTGCAATCCAGTGGACACACACACCGCACGCATGCCTTCTCCTTTTGGAGAAGCCCCCCAGTGCTCACACTGGGGCGGATGAGGTGTCAACCATCCTCTCCGTCGTAAGGGTCCTGCGTTCACTCCTTCATTCCTTCCTTTCTCGCTCCCGCTCCCGCATTGACTTGCCTGCTTTAGGGTGCTAAAATAACAGTATCAAAAAAAGAAGGAAGTGGTTTCCCATGATCCTCACCCCCGAGCAGCAGGCCCTGCTGGACGGCAAGGAAGGCGAGATCATGGCCAAGATCGTGAAGACCCTGGTCATGTACGGCGACGCCTTCGGCGCGGAGCGCATGGTGCCTGTCACAAGCAAATACGGCCACACCGTGATCTCCTTCGGTCTGGAGGTCATGAAGCCGGTGTACGATCTCTACGACAAGCTCATCGAGGCGGGCCTTCCCGAGGGGCAGAAGTTCACCGCCGATCCCAAGCCCCTGGATCCCAAGGTCCCCTCTTCCCTGCTGGACGATCTGGTGTTCAAAAAGATCATGTACACCCAGCAGAAGCGCTATGAGGAGCAGATGCGCAAGCTGGGCATCACCAACGATGACGACTACACCTGCGCCTGCTACCTGGACCAGGTGGGTAACGTCCCCCAGAAGGGCGACGTCCTCTCCTGGGCGGAATCCTCCGCCGTGGTCTACGCCAACTCCGTCCTGGGCGCCCGCTGCAACCGCAACTCCGGCATGCTGGAGCTGATGGGCAGCATCGCGGGCTTCGTGCCGGAGTTCGGTCTCCTCACCGACGAGGGCCGCAAGGCTACCTGGATCATCGAGCTCAAATGCGAACAGCGGCCCGAAGCCCAGCTGCTGGGCTCCGCCATCGGCATGAAGGTGATGGAGGAGGTACCCTATGTCCGGGGTCTGGACAAATGGCTGGGGACGGAGCTGAACGACGAGGCCAAAGCCTATCTGAAGGACTTCGGCGCGGCCACCGCCTCCAACGGCGCGGTCGGCCTCTACCACATCGAGAATCTGACCCCCGAGGCCAAGGAGCTGGGCGAGAGCCTGATCGCCGAAAATGCCCAGGTCTATGTCATCGACGACGCTGAGCTCCAGCGGGTGAAGGACAACTACCCCGTCATCTGGAAAAAGCCCGACGCCAAGCCCGAGCTCTGCTTCGTGGGCTGCCCTCACATGAGCCTGCAGCAATTGAAGGACTGGTCCAAAGCCGTGCAGGAGGGTCTGGAGAAAAACGGCCTCAGGAAGGTGGCGGTGCCCACGGTGTTCACCGCGCCCATACCGGTCATCAAGGAGTTTGAGCAGACCATGGACGCCTATTATCTCAAGCAGAGCGGCGTGGTACTCTCTTACATCTGCCCCCTCATGTACATGAACAATCCCCTCTGCAAGAAGAAGGCGGTCATCACCTCCTCCAACAAGCTCCGCACCTACACCAGCGCCCGCTACTATACCGAGGCGGAGATTCTGGAGATCATCACGGGAGGTGCCAAATGAGACAGTTTCAAGGACGCGTCGTGGTCCCCGGCGCCTGCAAGGCCGAGGCCCTGGTGAGCCATGGCGGCTTCAACACCCTGGCCAGTTACCAGATGGCCCTGATGTTCGGGGATAAGGCCGTGAAATGCGGCGACCAGAACAACCCTGACCTCTACAAGAAATCCATGCTGGGCAAGGCCCTGTGCCTGCCCCAGACCATCGGCTCCACCACCGGCGGCATGGTGCTCTTCACCGTCTGCTCCTACAACAAGCAGCCCGCCTGCATGCTCTTCTCCAAGCCCATCGACTCTCTGGCCGCCTCCGGCGCCATCCTGGCGGACGTGTGGACCGAGTCCAAGATGCCCGTGGTGGACAATCTGGGAGAAGAATTCCTCGCCTATGTGCAGGACGGCATGAGCATCACCGTGGAGGAAAACGGCCTCGTCACCGTGGAATAAGCGCCGCCCGCTCCCCAAAAAAATCAGGTCCCCGCTCCCTTGACACCGCCCGCCGCGCGTGATACAGTATTTGCGCCGCGCCGGTGTGGTGGAATGGTAGACACCAGGGACTTAAAATCCCTTGCGGGCAACCGCGTACCGGTTCGAGTCCGGTCACCGGCACCAAAAAAGAGGCATCCTTTTGGATGCCTCTTTTTTGGTGCCGATGACCCCGACCTCGAATCCGGCCCCGGCGACGGCACAGCCCGAAGGGCTGGGCCTAGTGCCCGAAGGGCGTCGAGTCCGGTCAATTCGCGGTTTATCTCTTCCCGGGCTGCCGATGCTCCTCTTCCCAAAATCGCCGCAAAAATTTTCCCCCGATGAACCTTTTCGCTGTTTTCCGCGACTAAGTAAGTGAAACCGGTTTTATGACAGGAGGTGATGTCCGTGCCGGAATTTGAAGAACTGCTGCAGGCGGAGCTGCCCGCGCTGGAGCGCTTTGTGAAGTTCCGCATCGGCAGCGCCCGGGACGCGGAGGACGTACTGCAGGAGACCTGCCTTGCCGCCTGGCGTCACTTCGGGAGTCTGCGGGACCAGGGTTCCTTCAAGCCCTGGCTGCTGGGCATCGCCCGGAATAAGTGCAATGACTATTTCCGGGAACAGGCCAGGCGCATGGAACTTCCCCTGGAGGAGCTGAACGAGGCGGTGCTGGCCGTTGGCATCCGAGGCCGCACCGTAAAAAGCGCGGTGCGGGACACCCTGGAGCAGCTGGGCGACACGGATCAGCAGATCCTGTACCTCACCTACTTCCGGGAGCTGCCCCAGGCGGAGATCGCAGCGCGGCTGCAGATCCCCCTGGGCACGGTGAAAAGCCGTCTGTACAATGCCCGCGCCCGCTTTCGGGAGCGCTGGCCCTATCGGGAGAAAGGAGAAACGAACATGAAAAAAATGCCGGACTATCTGCCGGAATACACGATCATACAATCCGAACTTGCGCCCTTCCCGGTCCGCTGGGAGGAGATGATGGGCTGGTTCATCGTGCCAAAGCCGGGCGAAAAGCTCTCCTGGGCCATGTACGATTTCCCGGAGCGGAAACGCACCGAGCAGTGCGACATGGAGGTCCTTGGCAGGGCGGAGGTCCACGGCATCCAGGGGGTGGAGATCCGCGCCGTGGAGTATGAGCCCATGGAATGCAACCGCATCGGAGACACGGACAAGTCCGAGCGCCGCTTCGTGGCCCAGCTCACCGAGACCCACTGCCGGATCCTTGCCGAGAGCCATGTGGAGGACGGTGTCCGTAAGCTCTACACCTTCCTGGACGGCGGCGATTTTCTGGATAACTGGGGCTTTGGGGAGGATAACTGCGGCAATGCCGTCCAGATCGCGCCCCGGGGTGATATCCGCCGGGAGGGCAGCGCGGTGACCGCCGCGGACAAGCCCTTCCTGCTGGACGTGGTGGGCCGTTACACCGTTGCGATCGGCGGCAAGCGCTATGACACCATCTGCGTCATGGATATCGAGACCTATGACGGCGGCGTGGCCACCGAGCAGTTTCTGGACAAGGAGGGCCGCACCGTCCTCTGGCGCCGCTTCAACCGGGACGACTGGGCCATCGCGCGCTACGGCCGCCCCTGGAGCGAGCTGCTGCCGGAAAACGAGCGCATCACCGTAAACGGGGAGACTTACGTCCACTGGTACGACTGCATCACCGACCATATTTTGTGAGCTGTCCGGCTGTAGGGACAACCATCGGTCGCCCGCTCTCCGATTCGTCTGCCCCGGCAATCGGGCGGACGACAAATCATCCCTGCAGCAAAAGCGGGAGCGTCAAGGCTTGTTCCTCCCCCAGCTGGGGAGGATGTCAGCAAAGCTGACAGGTGAGGGAGGAGATTGCTGGATGCAACTTTTTTATCCGCTTGTTGTGATCCGGTATTCTCCCTCATCACCCGCTTCGCGGGAGCTTCCCCCGCTGGGGGAAGCACGACGGGCTGTCGAGGACGCCAGCCCCTACGGCAGGGCGGAGAGCCGGACGGCTGCTCTTGGCTCCCCCTCCGGGGGGAGCTGTCAAGCGGCGTGTCACGCTCCGCCGCTTGACTGAGGGGGGCCCCGTCGTAGGGGCGACCGGCGGTCGCCTTCTTCTCTTCTTCGCGCAGGGCAATGCTCCCCTCGCGCCGTCCCATGCCGCCCCTTTGCCGTCCTCGGGACGGCTTTTTCTTTTTTTGAAACCTTTTGGCCCGCTCAAACGTTATTCTGTCAGAGAAAACGACCGAAAGGACCCCGGCAGTGTCCGGGTTTTTCTTTACGGACAAAAGCGCTCATGTTATACTGAAAAAGAAAGAGAATCCCATCATGTTTCCGCCGGGAAAGGAATGAACATGACGAAAACGCAATTTCGCCACGATCTGCGCCGGGGCCTTGGCAGCTGTCCACTGGAGCTGGAGCGCTGCGCCAATGTGGAGGACTACCGGGAGGACTTGCTCTGGGGTCTGCAGCACGCTCTGGCCTATGACGCCCAGTGCGAGGGAACAAGGGCGATCTACTACTATGACATGCTCTGGCTCTTTGACGACTGGACGGACTTTCACGCCCTCATCGCCGCCGGCGCGAAACGCAATCTCAAGGATCGGGGCTGGCGCTTTTTCCACTTTGCGGAGCTGCTTGCTCTGATGGCCGGGGACGCTTACGCCCCCGCCCGGGAGACGCTGGAGGAGCTTTACGCCCTGCTGCTGGGCGCGATTCGCCGCGGCCGCCCCTCCCGAACCGGCATCTGGCCCGCAATGGACAATTTCAGCCGTGTGTGCGTGTCCCTGCTCACAAACGCGCTGCAGGCCCAGGCGGAGCGGGAGGCCTTTTATCTGCGCGTTCTCGCTGACTACGGCAGGATCCTGGTGCGAAAGCCGGATCTGGGCGGACATGCGGAGGACGAGTGGTTTGACTCTGTGGCGGAGGACACCCTTGGCGCCGACCGGGTGCGGGAGCTGCTGCGGGAGGCCGGGGACGATCCCGATATCGCCCGGTATCTGGAAAACCGCCGCCGTCTGCAGGCGAGCCGGGAGGCCTATCAGGCCCAGGCACGGCAGCAGGCAGAGGCGGAGAGCGCCCAGAGTCTCTATCGCAAGCTCCGGGATGGAGCCGTCCCCGGGAAAGACCTTCCCCTCTTCCTGCTGCGCCGTATGGAGCAGCAGGGCCTTGAAGAGGTCACGAGCCTTGCGCGGCTCTACGCGGCAGAGGAAAAGGAGGATCTGCGCCATGCGATCCTGCGCCTCTTCCGAACGGAAGCCTGCATTTCCACCTTTGACGACGCCGGGATCTCTCGCCTGCTTTTGGACGCGGAGAGCAAAAACCGCCCTCTCCGGGAGGAGGCGCTGCGGGTGCTGGTGGAACTGCGGGCCCCGCAGGTGCGGGACTATGCCCTCTCCCGCCTCAAGCGCCGGTGGAAGGACGTGGACGCGCTCTATATGCTGCTCAACAATTTCCGCCCCGGCGACGGTGAACGCCTGATCCCGCTGGTGAAGGCCGTTTCTCTCGATGAAAACCGCGGCGCCTGGCACGGCGTTTTCAGTGTGGTGCGGGAGCTGATCCACCGGGATCCGGCGGCGGACCGGGAGCTCTCGGCGGCGCTGCTGCCCTATATGCTGCGGGAGAACTACTGCTCCTGCTGCCGGCTCTATCTGCTGGAACTGATGGAGCCCCGCGGTCTGCTGACGCAGGAGCTGCGGGAGGAATGCCGCCGGGACTGCTATCTGGAGATTCGGAAATTCGTCGAGAAGCTGTAACCGTGAAGGAGGTGCAGAAATGTTGAAGTCATTCTTTGACCAACTATTCTCGCGCATGGACGAAACAGAAGAGCTTCTCATGCAGCAATTTGGATTTTTAGTTGATGTTTACGGATTTCAATACTGCAAAACTGATCTGGGAAACTATGTTGATGAAAATGGAAAGCTTCTGTTTTACGGCCCCTATTTTGCTTTCAGCTTCTATAATGACTCAATCAGTCTGAATATTCTGTATTTGGAGCAGCGAAAAGAATATAGAATAACAATAACGGAAAGCTATTGCTCCGAGCAAGCGTATATTCATCATGGAATACCGGTCCCGGAACAGTACGCAGAACATCTGGAGGAATTCTCCTCCGAGCTTAAAAACGCATTGGAAACGGGCGTTGGGATTCCCGTCGGTGAATACAAGCAAGCAGGATATCGTTTGAAAAATGGCAGGCTCGTCGTTCCGGAAGGAACAGAAGAGATCCAGTATCGAGATATCAATCCGCTTCTCTCCACCACAGGAATGCAAAGGGTGCTTCTTCCAAGCAGTTTAAAACGAATTGGACCCCGAAGCTTTTTTGATTTGCCGGAACTGAAAGAAATCAATCTTCCGTCAGGCTTGTTGGAAATCGGTCATGAGGCTTTTTGGGGCTGTGACAGTCTGGAACGTCTCTATGTCCCTGCGTCTGTCCAACAGATTGGGTATTCCGCATTTTGCAATTGTACCAGACTTCATCTGGCAATATGCGGAAGAAGCCAGGCTCCCGCAGCTTGGGGATCCGACTTTGCCGCGAATGTTTCTCAAATCACCTATCAATCTGACAAAGTACCAGGAGACGAAGTATGAGCAGCAAAGTGGAAGAACAGATCCTGCGCCGGGATTTTGATTATCTCCAGCCCTATTTTTATAACAATCCCTATGCCCTGCGCTGTGAGCTGGGGATCGGAGAGACCACGGAAGAATACATGGGCCTGGCACGGCAGCGGGCCAATGCGATTTATGATATTCTGTTTCCCCATGGTGCCGATGCGATCATTTTCAATTACTGGATCAACGATTGGTCTGACTCGGGAGATGCCGAAGGAAAGTCCTGGGAAAGCGAAGAAATCGCTGCAGAGACCGTTGACCGCAGAATTCAGGCGGAATCCGATTCCCTCCGCTTTCTTTCGGAGTGCATGATGAAATACCGCCACGCGGCGGTCAAGGATCTCAAAACCTACGATGAGCCGGGCGATCCGGATTACGATTTGCGGCGTCGGCATCGGATCGTCTGTTATTCCGACGGAATCGGTTTTGACGACCGTGAGCTGATCGAAAAGCAGCTCAGCGATGGTGACAGCCCGGAGATCAGCCTTATATCGTTTGAAAATGAATGTATTTTATCTGTCTATGATGACAGGGGCTGCGACATCGTGTTTATGACTTACGAGAAAATGAAGTCCTTTTATCCCGCTCTTAGTCCTTTTTTTCTTGCCTATGATTTGGCAGAAATGGAAAGACGGCTTCAGAACAGAAAGCAGGGATAAATGATGTTCAAAGCAAGACTGGAAAAGAAAATCAAAAAGTCCATCGAGGAAACAGTAAGCGAGTATTCGACATCCTTACCGAAAATCGTTGAGCACTTTTTCTGTGGAGCAATCGAGATCGCGCCTCAGTATCTTGTCATTTGGTATTTGTTTGACCGGGATTCCGATCTGGCAGAAGCGCAGGCATCCGGCCTGTGTGAAAGAATCAGGCGCGCCACCGTCCAGCACCTGAAAGATCATGGATACCCTGTGCAAGCATTTGAAGTCCCTAAACCGCTATCCTTTGGAAAAATCACGATCCGCGGCAATCAAAAGGAGGCGGAAGAGTTGAAAGCAGTTTTGAAAAACCGCAAAATATCGGTTGCCTTTACCTCGAAAGAAGATATAGAAAGCAAAGCGCACGGTGACTACCGGCTGTATTTTCAGTAAAATGATGGATTTTAAAGTATTCAGCTTGATATTCGGCGCGTTCTGCGGCCTGGTTGCCTGGTTTTTTCTGCACTTTACGTATCCCGAGGACGAATTGCTGGCCATCCCTGCCGGGCTCATTGTTACGATCCTGCTCTCTGCCATCGTGCAAATCATTTTACATTTTGAGGAGAAGCGCTATCGGCAGGCAGAAGCACGCTTTACCCAAGCGCCAGTTTTCAAGTGTGAAGGCGTAGTTTATTTAGGCGCGGAAACACGCGGGGCGCGACTATATCTGTTTGAGGACAGTCTTACCATATTGAGTCTGGACAAAAAGCCCATGCTGGAATACTCGACGCCTCTGGCCGGTATTCGGGAGATCAAGCGCGGCAGCACCCGCAACGGGGCTATTCTTCATCTGTACGGTTTTGATGAGGGGGCAGAGATCCACTTCTTCAGCCGTGAAGGTGAGCAGGCCGCCGACAGGATCATGGAAGCAGTGGAATATGCGGAATATTTAGCGTTCATGCAAGGAGATGCGGACGATGACGGTTGAGCGAGCCTATTATCACAAGCTGATGCTGGAGGTCGGGCTGACCGAGCGCTTTGATGCGGAGCTGGACGAGCTTCTGGAGCAGGAAGACCCGCTGAGCGAGCTGACACTGGCCCTCTCCACCTGCGGCGGAGATCGGAACGAGCAGATCCATATTCTGAACGAGTTTGTTCTCTCTGTTCCGAAGGAGCAGATCGACAAGGATGCTGTGTTTTCCCTGGTGGCGGAGGATTTCCGGGCTCGCTATGAGCAAAGCCCGGAGGCTCTGGAGCAGCTCACACGCAAAATGGGGGTGGCCTGGCTCTCCGGCTGGTGGACGGAGGATCCCTGGAACGCCCTGTATCTGATGAGCGACTGGTATGACGATATCGAAGCTCGCCTTCTTCCCCGCGGGGCCTTTCTGGAAAGCTTCCGAAAGCTGCTTTCATCCGGAGAGGTATTCGACCCCCTGGATGCGCAGCGCCGAAAGCTGCAGCAAAACACGCTTCCCGCGCGGATCCGGTCCTTCTTTTTCAAAAGGAGAAGGCGGAAGATCCGCCGCGAGCCTGGGGAAGGTCTTGCCAATGCCCGTCCCAACGCGCTTTTTCTTCCCGGTCGGGTCCGGTGGGGCACAGCCTGGTTTGAGTTTCAGTACTGCAAAACCGAAGCTCCCCTCAAAAAACTCCTGGATCACCCGCAGCAGCATTGGATGCCGGATTCCCTTATCGTGTATATCGACGATCAGGAGCGGCTGATGGAGGCCTATCTTCCTTTCCTGGAACACCCGGAATCGCCCGACGGCAGCAGCACCTTCTGCTATTACGGGATCAACTACTACACCAAAGATCGCACGTCACAAATGCTGGAGCAAATCAAGGCAACCAAGCCAGAAGATTGCGATATCCTGATCCCCTGGCTGGAAAAGGCCGCGGCCAAATACAACGGATTCTATTTCCTGGGGATCTGAGGACAGACAACATATGTCGCTGGAAAAGGAGCCTAAGGGATGAACAACACGAAATGGAATGAACTCTTTCGCGCGTTTTATGAAAATGACGGGAAAGGCGACAAAAGTCTTGCCGTTTTCTATCGAACGAAAGAACGCAGCGGGGACATCTCCTGTTGGTCGAATGAGTGGGAGCTCTTCGGCTCACAGTTTCCGTGGTGGAAAGATCTTGAGTGGCTGCAGATACAGCTTTCAGATGAAAACAGGCCCTTCGTGCTGGATGCGCTGAAACGGATCCATGTTCCGGGCGAGATCCAGGACAACATCGTCACGGTATACGGGTACAGGCAAGACTGTGACTATATCTGAAAAAGCAATCGAATGCGGATCGAACAAAGGAGCTGAGTCGTTTGCAGGTCTATGTGAAAATCAAGGCGCTGGGCAAGCGCAGGGATGTGCTGCCCCCGAAGCCCTATGAGCTGCCGGAGGGCATCGGCAGTCTGCGCCAGCTGCTCATCGCCTTTGTGGAGGCTGAGGTCGAGCGCTATAACGGCAAGGGCACGGACGCGCCGCTGCTCTCCTTTCTCTCGGCGGAGGAGATCGAAGCCCGGGCTGCCTCCGGCAAGGTGGGCTTCGGCCGACTTTGGTCCGACCGGAAGGCGGACAGGGCCAAAGCGGCGGAGACTGCCGTCCGGGCCTTTCAGGACGGGCTCGTGCGCGTGCTGATGGACGAGACAGAGCTCACGGAGCTGGACGCGCCGCTGGCCGTGCGTGAGGGCGCGGTGTTTACCTTTGTGCGTCTGACCTTTTTGGCCGGGAGGATGTGGTGACATGGAGCATAAGCAAGTGGATTTTGACGTCCGGGGCTGGAGCACCGCCCGGAAAAAGGCACAAAAGCTGGGCAAAACCGCCCAGGCGCTCTTCGATCTGGGCGAGCACAGCTATGACGGGGCCGCCTGGAACACCCTGTATGATGCGCTGGCCCGCCCCCTGCTGCAAAAGCCCGAGGACTTCCAAAGCCTGGAACAGTTTTACACCCCGGAGCTTTCCCGGCTCCTGCGGGAGCTGACCGACAAAGACTATGAATCCCGGATCCCCGCCCTGCTGATGCTGCGGGCGGAGGGGCAGTTTTCCGCCTCCTACCTGCGGCGCAGCTATCACAGCGCAGGCCTCCACGTCTATCTGCCGGAGTGGATCAAGCTGCTGGCGGGGCTGGTGCATGGCTACTATTTCTCCGGCAGCCTCTACGACAAGCTCTTCACCGGGCAGGAGAGCCTGATCGGCTACGAATACCAGCTGGCCCTGGCCCTGCGGCAGGGGGACGAGCGGCTTTCCGCCGCCCTGCGGGAGGCCATCTTCGGCGACAGCAGTCAGATCAAGCTCAGCCGCAAGGGCATCGAAGCCATCATCATCAGCGGCCGGGAGGACCTGCTGGCGGATCTGATGCAGCTGCTGCTGACGGCCGGACTCCAGGAGGGGCTGCGCCAGCAGATTCTGGAGAGCGCGGACAAGGGCAGTGCACAAACCCTCGCCCGGATCCTGAAATGTTGCCTGGATCATGAGCTCTTCCGCTACAGCAGCGCCATCCGCGCCCTGGACGTGTGGACGGGGCTGCCAACGGACGACGCCCGCCCCGCCCGGGCCCGCCGCAGCGGAGAACTGGCCTATGCCGCGCTGACGGATGCGGAAAAGCGGAAGGAATTGCTGCAGAGTGAGGATCTGTTGCAGGTGTACTTTGCCCTCTGGGGCCAGGCCTGCTGCGAGCTCACCGAAACCAAGGCTCAGGTGGAAACCCTGCTGCGGGACGAAAAGCCCAGCCGCCGGGTCTTGGGCTGGTACTTTGTGCGCAGTACGGACATGGCCGCCTATGGCATGGCCCTGGCCTGCCGCCATCTGGATGAGCGGAACGAGGAGGTCCTGGCCTGGCTCACCGGCTGCCTGGTCCGGTCACATCAACTGGTCCGGATCTCATATGAGCAGTACAAAGGCAAGAGCTTTCCCAATCCCGCTCTCCCCCGGGACCGGGAGGAGCGGCGCCGGGTCTTTGCCGCCCTCAGGGAGCTTGCCGCCTTCATCGGCAACAAAAAGCGCCGCTTTTCCGATTTGCCTTTTCCGGGGAACACGGCTGCGCTCTCCAATGAGCCTGTCATTTCCTGCATGATGAGTCTCGCCGCTTACGAGATGGACGACACGCTGACCCGGCAGCTGCCGGAGCTCAGTCCCTGGATGAGCGCGGATCAAAAGCTGACCCTGATCTATTCTTTTCTCCACCCCGCCTCCAGCCTCGCGGACCGGGAGGTGCTGCGCTCCCTGCTCTCGGACCGGAGCGTGGAGGTGAAGGAACAGGCCGTGAAAGCCCTGTCCGCCACCGCCTTGTCAGCGGAGGAGCTGCGGGAGCTGGCGGACGCCCTGCGCAGCAAAAGCAGCAGCCTGCGTGGCGCGATCCTTTCCGCTCTCCGCGGCCAGCCGCGGGAGCTGTTGCTGCCCCTGATCTCCGAGATGCTGCAGAGCAGCGAGGAAACCCGGAATCAGGCCGCCATCGAGCTGCTGCTGGAGCAGAAGGACGCCGATCCCGCCCTGCCGGAGCGGTACCGCAGTGAGCTTGACGCCCTTCGACAGCGGAAGCTCTCCACCCAGACGACTTTTTTGCTGGATCAGCTTCTTCCCCGGAAGACAGAAGAAGTCTATACCCGGGAAAACGGCTTCGGTCTCTATGACCCCGCCAAAGTTCGCGCCTATCGGCAGGAGCTGGACGAGCGTCTGGCGGCGGAAAAGCCCGGCCTGCTGCAGAAGCTTCTGGGCAAGACGGGCGGAGACTGTATGAGCGAGCAGGAGATCCGCAGTCTCTTTCCCTCGAAGAAGGAGCTGGAGCGGATCCTGGAGCGGCTGAACGCCGTGTTTGTCCGCCATGCGGATTACGAATACTGCTTCGAGCTCTCCTCCGGCGAGCGGCAAAAGCGCCTGTTCGGAGATCTGGCGGACTACTACTGGATGCCTCTGCCCGCGGGCTGCGGCTTCCATGACCTCCGCCAGGAGGGGGCAAGCCTGCGCCTGCTGCCCTTTTACGAGGAATTTCAGGAGGCCCTGGGTGACTATGGGAAGGATCCCGGCAAGGCCCTGGCCCTCTATGCCCTCTGCAGGCCCTTTTATGTGAATGACTATCAGGAGCACAGCACGATCGCCCCCTGGTTTGTGCCCCTCCAAGCCAAGCAGCTGGTCCCCGACTACTGGAACGACGTCAGGACGGAGCGGAAGTCTACGCTGCAGGGGATCCTGCGGGCCCTGCCGAGAGAGTTTGACGTCCATACGGTCTTCTCCCTTGCCCTGAAGCTCTATCGCAGCACGATACAGCTCATTGGGGAGCAGCGCCTGGGCGAATCCACTGTGCTGCGCAAGGGCAAGGAGCCGCCCGACCTCATGGTCTATCTGCACAGCATCAATTCGCCCCGGACCGCCATCAATCACCGGTATCTTGCCCTCTGGCGGGGGCTGATCTACTTTCTTTCCCTCTCGGATGCGGATTTTGCTCTGTGGTTCCCCCTGGAATACCGCTATGAGCAGCTTGGCGGAGCCTTTGTAAGCTATGCGCTTTCCGTTGAGGATCTCTTCCGTGCCCATTCCCTGGGTCTCATCGGGCAGGACGTGCTGATCGAATGGCTGCTGGACCCGACCCGCGATCTGCGGCACAAGATGACGGTCCTCAGCGATCCCCGCGGCTATCCGGGGCGGCAGTTTCACGCCCGCTTCCCCCAGGCCATGGAGCTGGCCCGCCCGGTGCTTGACCGGATCGTCTCCGTGGAGGAAAAGCGGGGCGAGCTGCCCACGGAGCTGACCCCGCACTGCATCGATCTGCTGCGCGTGGAGGGAGCCGGGCACTTCTGCCGCCTGCTGGCCGCCCTGGGCAAGGACAATTTCTACCGGGGCTATGAATACTCCTGGGCCACGGATAAGCGCTCGGTGCTGAGCCGCCTGCTCAAGCGCTGCTATCCGGCGAAGGACGACACGCCGGAGCTTCTGCGGGAGCTTTTGAAGGCCACCGACATCAGCGACAAGCGCCTGGCCGAGGCGGTGATGTACGCCCCCCAGTGGGCGGGCCTTGCCGAGCAGGTGCTGAACTGGCCGGGGCTCAAAAGCGCGGTGTGGTTCTTCCACGCCCATATCAACGAAAACTTCTCCGCCGAGAAGGAGACGGAGGTGGCGTTTTACTCCCCCATTTCCCCCCAGCGCTTCAACGACGGGGCCTTTGACAAGCACTGGTTTCTGGACGCCTATGGGAAACTGGGCGAGATGCGCTTCCAGACCCTTTACAAATCCGCCAAATATATCACCACCGGCTCCAGCCTGCACCGCCGCTCCCAGCTCTACAGCGACGCCGTGTTGGGAAGATTGGACAAGGAGACCCTGCAGCAGGAGATCCGGGAAAAGCGCAACCAGGAAAAGCTGCGCTGCTATCCGCTGCTGCCCATGGACCCGGGCGACACCCGGGAGGCCCTGCGCCGCTATGAGTTCATCCAACAGTTCTTGAAGGAGAGCAGGCAGTTTGGCGCACAGCGCCGGGAGAGCGAGAAAAAGGCCGCTTCCGTTGCCTTGGAGAACCTGGCCATCACCACGGGCTATGGCGATGTGGACCGGCTCACCTGGCAGATGGAGACGGCGAAAACCGAGGAGCTCCGGCCGTTGATGGAACCGGTGGATGTCGACGGCTATACTGTTTCCTTGAAGATCGATGACGAGGGCGATGCCTCTGTTGCCGTTGAAAAAGGCGGAAAGGCGCTCAAGACGCTGCCCAAAGCTCTGGCAAAGAGCGAAATCTATTTGGAGCGAAAGGAAAGCGCGAAGGAGCTCAAGGAGCAAAAACGCCGGGCCCGGGAGAGTCTGGAACGGGCCATGACGGAGCAGACCGAGTTTCTCGCAGAGGAGCTTCAAAATCTGCTGCGGAGCCCCGTCCTCGCCCCCATGGTGGAAAAGCTGCTCTGGTACAGCGAGGGGCGGATCGGCTTCCCGGTCTCCGGTGAGCAGGGCCTCCTGCTGCAGGATGTCAGCGCCCTCTCCTCCCCCTGCGGCGAAAGACTCCGTCCGGCCCATCCCCACGACCTGAAAAGCGCCGGGATCTGGGCGGACTGGATGCACCTTCTCTACGACCAAAAGATCGTGCAGCCCTTCAAGCAGGTCTTTCGGGAGTATTACCCCCTTACCGAGGACGAGCGGCAGGAGCGCACGGTGTCCCGCCGCTACGCGGGCTACCAGGTGCAGCCTCGCCGCACCCTGGCGCTGTTGAAAGGCCGGGGCTGGACCGTGGACTACGAGGAAGGGCTGCAGAAGGTCTTTTACAAGGAAGATCTGGTGGTGCGGATGTTTGCCCTGGCGGACTGGTTCAGTCCGGCGGATATCGAGGCGCCGACGTTGGAGACGGTCGAGTTTTTCAGCCGCGAAACCGGAGAGCACGTGGCTCTGGAGGAGATTCCGCCCATCCTGTTTTCCGAGACCATGCGGGATCTGGATCTGGTGGTGAGCGTGGCCTACGTGGGCGGCGTGGATCCCGAGGCCAGTCACTCCACCGTGGAGCTGCGCCTGGCCCTGGCGGAGGAGCTGCTGCGCCTGCTGCACGTCTCCAACGTGAGCTTTGTGGGCTCTCACGCCCGGATCCAGGGAAAGCTGGCCTCCTGGTCGGTGCACATGGGCTCCGGCGTGGTCCACGCCCAGGGCAAGGGCAGTGTGGTCATTCTGCCGGTCCACTCCCAGGCACGGGGCCGCATCTTCCTGCCCTTCGCTGACGACGACCCCAAGACCGCGGAGATCCTTTCCAAGATCCTGCTGCTGGCGGAAGATACCAAAATCAAGGACCCGGGCATTTTGAGTCAAGTATAAGGAGGGATCCGTATGGGCTGCTGGGGCATGGGGCTCACCCAAAGCGACGATTATTGCCAGGTCTATGAGGACTTCATGGAGCGCTACGACGAAGGAGCGGCGGTCTCCGCCATCCGGGAAGCTATCCTTTCCGACTACTCCCGGGAATTCGATCTGGAGGATCCCATCCTCCACGATGTATACTTCGCTCTGGCCAAGGCGGGATGGATCTGCTGCGAGCAGTCACCGGAGATCCTGGAACGGGTGCGCAGCATCATCGAGAGTGGGTCGAACCTGGATTTCTACCGGGAGCTGGGCGCCAATGAGCGGGACCTTGCCGAGAGGAAAAAGAAGCTGGCCGCGTTCTGGGATTCGCTGCAAAAGCCCAAAGAAAAGCCCCGGAAGCGGCACCCCGCGCCCAAGGAGCGGGAGCTGCCGGACCTGGATCCGGGAGATGTGCTGGCCTACAAGGCGCCGGAGGGACAGCGGGTGCTGATCGTGCTGGACCGCATCGGCTGGCCTTACGACTTTGGGGATCAGCTTTTCTGCTGTGTTCTGCAAAGAAGCTTTACGCGGGAGGAGCTCTCTGCCCTGGACCCGCTCCCGGAAAAGCTGGGCCTGATCAGTTCCTTCTATGCGAAGGAATTTCTTGCCCCTTCTGCCTTCCGGAAGATTGGGACCGTTCCGGTTCCCGAGGGGCTCTACGCCAAGCTCTATCCTGCCGGCTGGAACGGCTGGAGGCTGCTTTTGGAGGGATACAAAAAGGACTTTCAAAAGCCTTTTGCCCCGGCGGAAAACCTGGATTTGAGGCAGCTCCTGGCCGGGGAGGCGCCGAAGGGGATGAGTCTGTACTGTAGGGTGAGCAAGATCAGGTTTGGTAACGTGGGCGTGGGGCAGGTCTATATCAAGGACGAGGCCCCGGAAAAGAAGGACACCGCTCCGGTCAACGGCTTTGATACCGAAAAGATCGACCGGCTGCTCGCCCGGGTAGGGGTCGATGAGGACGAGGCCTTCTACAGGGAACTGGAGGCTGTGATCTACAGTCTCGGTCGGGACGCGGAAAATCCCCCGGAGCTGCGCTATGCCTATGGGCTTTTGATGGAGCTTTCCCAACACCCGAAATCCTCCGTGCGGATGACGGTGCTCCAGGCTCTGGGTGTCATGGGGGTGCTGCACAAAAAGGCGCCGCTTGTGGAATCGGAGGTCAAGGATCGCTTCTATGCCCAGTGGCAGCAGGGAGATCCGGTGGAGCGGGCCATTTTGGAGGACGTGATGGAGGACCTGCGGCAGAGCCGGGGCTGGCAATTCGTTTTGCCATAGGAGCAGTATGGAGAAAAAACAACTGCTAAATGGGGAGCCGATCCCCTATGACGCGCCTTTGCCGGAGCTGGAAGAGATGCTGCGGGACAAGCAAATGCAGCGTTATTGTCTCGCCTGTGAAGCCCTGTCCCAGCGGACTGACGAGGGAGCCTTCCGTCTCCTCGCTGCACAGCTGGATGTGTCGGACCGCTGGCGCCGCCTGTATGCTTTCCGGGTGATCTTCCGCAGCCCTTACGCCGCAGATCTTTCATCCTACGCTGTGCAGCAGCTTCAGTCCGACGATCCTTCCTTTGTGTTGGCTGCGCTGGAGATCATTGAGGAACACAGGCTCCCCTGCCCGGAACAGGCCATGAAAGCGGCAGTTGCGGAGCACTACGCGCTGCTTCACGACCAGGGAAAGCTGCTGTTTCGCCTGGAGGCCACCGAGGAGAACTATCGGTATCTGAGGGACTTGTTTCATCGGGAAGGGACCTGCCTGCGGCAGGAAATCGTAGCGGATATCCTTCTGGACCATTACGAGGATTCCCGCCCTACGGAGCTCTATGCGCTGCTGGCAGGTTCCCGCTGCGCCAAGCAGCGGACCAAAGCCGCGCAGCTTGCCAAAAGGCGGGGGCTGGATCCCTCTGCCCTGCGGGAAGACCCGGACGGACATGTGCGCAAAGCCTGCCGCTGATGGGAGGATCTTTCAAAAACTCCCTCTTCCCTCTTCAAATGCGCCGATCCTTGTGCTATACTGGTTTTATCAAAACGATTTGGAGGACTGACCTATGAAAGAAAAGCTGAAAAACGCCTGGATGAAGGTGGGTAAGTTCCTGCTCTGGGCACTGCTCGCCGCTCTCTGCTGCTTTGTGACCTACATGGTCTTTGTCCACCGCAAGCTCATCATCGCCGCCATCAAGGGCGAGAAGCTGCCCGAGCCCAAGGACGGCACCCGCTGCCCCTGGTATCGCAAAAAGAAATAAGACTTGATACTACTTTCAAATAGAAATCTTTAAAGTCTGGTTCTATAATAAATGTTGGGGTAGCGAAGCCGAAAGGCTGAGCTACACCCA
>CAMOXK010000002.1 GCA_946629065.1 uncultured Clostridia bacterium | reverse complement strand
GCTTGCCGATGTACTCGGGCTTCACCCCGGAGGAGGCGGTGAGCAGGGCGCAGATACTGCCGCAGTCGGGCAGGACTTCGCCAGCGGGCATGGGGCAGACCCAGTCGGGATTGGCTGCGATGAACTTGGAACCGCGGCGCAGGAAGTGGACAGCCTTGTCCAGCTTCTCATAGACGAGCTCCGTATCAAAGCCCTGGACCACCACATCCACGTCAAAGGCCTCGGTGTGACCCTTCTCGTCGTTCACCAGGTCGATGCCGTAGCTGACCAGTTCCCGATAAAAGGCCTTGGTGCCGGCAAGGTAGACCTTGGCGCCGGGATAGTTCTGGGTGAGATAAAGGCCGGTGGCCATGCCGGAGGTGAAGACGTTTTCCTTCTCGCAGGGGAAGCCCAGCCTTCTGAGGCGGGTGATATAGTCCACACCGGCGCGGGAGGAGTTGTTGGTGAGATAGATATATTGTTTCCCGAGATGGGGCAGATCTTCCATCAGATCGATGGCGCCGTCATAGACGTTGTCTCCCAGATAGAGGGTGCCGTCCATGTCGAAGAGGAAGAGCCGGCATGCGCGGAGCTTGTCAAGATTGGTCATAATATCAGTTTCTCCATTTGTCGAAATGATGAGGGAAGAAGAAATAGGGAATAGAGAATAGGAATGGTGTCGCCTCCGGCGAAGGATTTCAATTCATCGGCGAAGCCGATACCGCGTCTCTTCACTCTTCTCTATTCATTTTTCTCTGAAGAATAAGACACAGTCTTATTCTTCTTCTTCGCCCCAGAGCAGGGCGCACTTCACGGCCTTGTCCCAGCCGCGGATCAGAGCCTTGCGCTTATGCTCCTCCATGGTGGGGGTAAAGGTCCGGTTGATGGCCCAGTTGGAGCGGATATCTTCCAGGCTTGCCCAGAAGCCCACGGCGAGGCCCGCCAGATAGGCGGCGCCCAGGGCGGTGGTCTCAATGCACTGGGGGCGGTACACATCCGCGCCCAGCAGGTCCGCCTGAAACTGCATCAGGAAGTCGTTGGCGCAGGCGCCGCCGTCCACCTTCAGCTCGGCAATGGGGATGCCGGAATCCCGCTCCATGGCCCGGGCAATGTCGTGGGTCTGGTAGGCCAGAGACTCCAGCGTGGCGCGAACCAGGTGGGCCCGGCTGAAGCCCCGGGTGATGCCAACGATGGTGCCCCGGGCCCGCTGGCTCCAGAAGGGGGCGCCCAGGCCGGTGAAGGCCGGAACCACATAGGCTCCCGCGGTGTCAGGCACCTTCATGGCGAAGTCCTGGCTCTCCTTGGCGCTGGTGATGACGCCCAGCTGGTCCCGCAGCCACTGCACGGCGGCGCCGGCCACGAAGATGGAGCCCTCCAGAGCGTAGTCCACCTTATCGCTGGTGCTGGCGGCGATGGTGGTGACCAGGCCGTTCTTGCTCTGCACCGGGGTCTTGCCGGTGTTCATGAGCAGGAAGCAGCCCGTGCCGTAGGTGTTCTTCATGGTGCCGGGCTCGAAGCAGCACTGGCCGAAGAGGGCGCACTGCTGGTCGCCGGCGGCGCCGGCAATGGGAATCTCCCCGCCGAACATATCGAAGTCCGTCTTGCCGTAGACACAGGAGGAGGGCTTCACCTCCGGCAGGAGGGAGGCAGGTACATCCAGCAGCTCCAGCAGCTCCTTGTCCCACTCCAGCGTGTGGATGTTGAAGAGCATGGTGCGGCTGGCATTGGTGTAGTCCGTCACATGGACCCGACCGCCGGTGAGCTTCCAGATGAGCCAGGTGTCGATGGTACCAAAGAGCAGCTTGCCCGCGGCGGCCCGACGACGGGCGCCGGGGACATTGTCCAGCAGCCATTTGATTTTGGAGCCGGAGAAATAGGCGTCAGGCACCAGACCGGTCTTCTCCCGGATCATGTCCCCGTGGCCTGCCTTCACCAGATCGTCGATGATGTCACTGGTGCGGCGGCACTGCCAGACGATGGCGTTGGCGATGGGAACGCCGGTCTCCTTATCCCAGATGACCGTGGTCTCGCGCTGGTTGGTGATGCCGATGGCGGCGATGTCCTCTGCCGTGACGTTGAGCTTGGACATGGCAGAGTGGGCCACTTCATAGGTGGTGCCCCAGATCTCCATGGCGTCGTGCTCCACCCAGCCGGGCTGGGGGAAGATCTGCTTGAATTCCTTGTTCACAACGGAACAGATGTTGCCGGATTTGTCAAAGAGAATGCAGCGGGAGCTTGTGGTGCCCTGGTCCAGGGCCATGATGTATTTCATAACAATGCCTCCGTTCTTCAAATTGTTCTCCCTTGCGGGAAAGCAAGATCCTGTGGGGAAAAGAGAGAATTGCTTATTCCAGGGGGATCAGCTCGATCTCCTCGGCTTCCTTCTGGAGCAGAGCCTCCCGAGCGGTGTGCATGGAGGAGGAAAAAGCGTCCAGCAGGCGGATAAAGGCGGCTTCCCCTTCCGGACCCATGCGGTCCAGCTCGTCAAAAATCGGCTGCCAGGCACGCTGCGCGCCGACGGCGTACTGCCGATAGACCTCCCGGGCAAAGTCCGTGGGCTGGATGATCACGTTTTTGCGGTTGTTGGCGGTGCGGAATTTCTCCAGAAGTCCCAGACGCACCAGCTCGGAAACCAGCTTGGAAAAGCTGCTCTGGCTGATGTCCAGTCGGGCGGCCACCTGGGACATGTTCTCCCGCCGCTCCTCGTTTTCCAGGATATACTCCATCACCTGCAGCTCCGCCGCGGAGATGTCCACTTTATCCGTCATCAGACCGCGCAGGTTCAGACCCTGCGCGTAGCTGTTGCCGCAGCGGATCAGGGCTTCCACAGCCGCGCGGTGCTGACCCATCCATTCCAATTTCATGCTGATGCCTCCATGAGTAAGGGTCCGATAATCCAAATCACAGTATACCTTTTTTTGACACTCCCTGTCAATGTGTAATTGGGGGACGGGAAAGATGAAAACGGGGCTGTGAAGACTTGTCGGATCTTCACAGCCCCGCATGGCCGATCCGCTCAGATGAAGCGGAGTATGACGCTTCAGCCGACGATGGTGGAGCAGGTGTTGGTAATGGTCAGCAGACCCACGATCAGGGCGTTGATGATGCCGCCCAGATAGGGATTCTTCGTGGCCTTGTAAATGAGACGGTTGATGACGGTGGAGCCGAAGAGAATCAGCACGATGGGGAAGAGCCAGAGAATGTGCATGTTGTCCGCAGGCCAGAGCATGTGCTTGGCGCCGTAATAGGTGGCATACTGCATCCAGGGCAGGATCAGCGCGGGCAGGGTGACGAAGAGCGCGTTGATGAGCAGGTTGCACTTGCCGCCCACCGTGTTGTAGTTGAAGCAGTTGGTAGCGACAGAGCTGGCGATGTAGAAGGTCAGGAACAGCAGCATGTAGGGCCAGTAGCGCAGAATCGGCAGTTCGAAGGCCTTCAGAGCCAGGGTCCAGATCCGGAAGTCAGCGAAGAAGAAGTAATCCAGCACAAAGATCAGCCCGTAGCCCACGGTGACCACGATGAGGGCAAGCAGAATGGTCTTCAGCAGCTTCTTGAAGCCAATGGCGGCGCCCACAGCCTTCAGATCCAGGCCGTTCTTCTTGCCGTAAGCGAAATAGAACACCACCATGCTCAGAATGGTGAATACACCGCAGAGGGTGGACCAGAGACCCAGGCCCATGGCCTCGGTCTGATCCACGGTCATGCCGGTGCCCACATTCAGAATCCAGCGGTAGATCAGCATGGAGAAGAGAGCGCCCAAAGCAAGAGAGCACCAGAACCAGAGCAGACCCTTCTTGCCCGCCACCTTGGCGGGCTGCACGGGCTCGGCGGCCCGCAGGTCCTCAAATTTCGGGGTGAAGACCATCAGCACGGAGAAGGCCACCAGGAAGATGGCAAAGCCGATGAGACCCACAAAGTTGAAGGCTTCCTTCCACTGCCAGGTCTGGTTGGTGGAAGCGATGGCGGTGGGGGCGCCGAAAGCGGCGTCAAAGAATTCGATGACGCCCTTGGTGGCCCGGGAGGAGAAGTGGGACCAGGGGTGGATGATGGCGGGACGGTAGATGACGCGGATGGCTTCCTCCCCGTCGATCTGCTTCGTATAGATCGTATCAGCCTGAAGGGGAGCTTTGCCGGTGGGATCCTCGCCGAAATTCAGGAAGGACTGCGCGCTGATGCCCTCCATGAAATATGGCGCTTCCCGACGGACGCCGTTGGCATCGGCATAGGCGTGGAAGAATTCGTCATACTGGGCGGACATGATGGCCGCGTCCCGGCTGCCGTAGACGTCGGTGAAGGCGCCGCTGGCGTCGGTGTAGGTGGCGTCGGCGCAGTTGAGCAGCACGGCGGCGATCACAGGCTTTTCATAGAGCCCGGTTTCCACCGCGGCGTTATCCTGGGCAATAGCCGCATTGCAGCTCATACCGCCCATGGAGTGGCCGGTGATGCCGATTTTGTTCACGTCCACAAAGGGCATGCGGCTCAGAGCCAGAGCTCCGTTGTAAACGCCGGTGGGGATCATGAAATTGCTCTTGCTGACAAGAATCTCACTGTCGCCATGGGAGGGCTGGTCAATGGCCAGGACCACGTAGCCCCGGCGGGCCAGCTCCACATAGTTGGCGTCCTGCATTTCCTTGTTGTTCAGATAGCCGTGGCTGGTGACGATGCCGGGAGCCGGCGTCTCAGCGGTGGCATTGGGCGGAATGAAGAGATAAGCGCTCATGGAGTAGCCGGCGTCGGTCTCCAGGTTCAGCTCCTTCATCACGACCTTTCCGCCATCCGTCTGTACGGCGGAAACAACGATACCGCACAGGAGAATCAGCGCCAGGGAAATACAGAGCCATAGTCTTGCTTGCTTACGGACCTTTTCCATGATTTTCTCCTTTCTTTTCTCTTCCCCGATGGGAACGGGGGGAGTCTGCCGAAGCAGTCCGGATTGTGTTGTGTGACTGCACTTCCATTCCGGGATTCATGATTCAATTATACAAATACTTTCCGAAAGAAACAATATTCATTTGAGACAAATATATAGAGAGAAATTTAGACACAATGCACAAAGATGTAAAAACATGGATGAAAAAGATAAAAAACTCTCTTTCCGCGTCTACGGAAAGAGAGTGGAAAAACGGAGGGCTTTGCCTCACTTGACGATGAGCCTGGTCATTCTGGCCAGGGTCAGACGGTTGCGGATGGCGGAAGAGATGTCCAGGAAGCTGTCTTCCACGGCGGGATCGATGCCCAGCTCCTCCAAGGTGTGCTTGGCGCCGATGGCGGCGTAAAGCTCGTTCAGCTCTTCGTAGGTGGGGATCTTAGCGATGACCTCCCGGATCTCCTGCCAGTGATCGGCGATGGACTGGGGATCGAAGGTCTTCAGCACGTCATTCTCGTTCTCCTTCAGGATGCCGTCAGCCAGATCGCCGAAGATCTCCCGGACCCAGGCCTCGTCGATGGGCTCGAAGGGCTTGACCTGGATGCTCTCCCGCTCAGCCAGCTTGTGATAGGCCTTGGCGCACATCAGGGTGCCCACACCCACACACTCGCCGTGGAGGCCGTGGGCGTTTTCAAAGTACTTGGGCTTCATCTCCACCAGGTGGGCCACCAGGTGCTCGGCGCCGGAGGCGGCGCGGGAGTTGGAGAGGATCTGCATGGTGAGGCCGGAGAGCATCTGGGTATAGGCCATGGCCTCCAGATCGGGCTTCTTGCCCTCCTTCAGCTCATAGGCGCAGCGGACCATGATGTCCAGGGCTTCCTGGGCCATGGCGCAGACCTTGTCGCAGAAATACTCCCCGGAGACGATGTGGGCGATCTTCCAGTCGGCGATGGAGACGTGCTTGGCCAGAATGTCCTGCACGCCCGCGATGTTCAGGAACATGGGGGCGCCGGCGATGATGTTCATGTCGCAGATCACCGCGTCCGCCGCCTGCATGGGGATGGACTTCTTCTGCCCGTCGATGATGATGGAGCAGATATCGGCGGTGAAGCCGTCGGAGGAGACGATGGTGGGGATGGCCACAAAGGGGATGCCCAGCCGCCAGGCGCTGTAGCGGCCAAAGTCCATCAGGGTGCCGCCGCCGACCACCACCACGTAGTCGGGCGTCTTCTCAAAGCGGGTCATGCAGTCCTCAATCAGGCCCTTCTCGCTGTGCAGGCCCTTGGCCTCCAGCACGATCTCCTGATCGGCCTTCACATGGACCATGCCGGGCAGATTGTAGGTGTTGGTATCATAGATGACGATGCGGTGGCCGGAAAGGCCGCAGTCGTCCATATACTGCTCAAACCTCTCCAGCGCGCCATACTCGCAGACCACCAGCTTCGTGCGCAGCTCGTGATCGCGCCCGCAGGCGCAGGGGCCAAGATACTGCTTGGTATTCAGAATCATGATGCTACCTCCGAAAAATATAATAAAGGAAGATGTACACTACAATATAATGTAATCTTTCCCGCTGCGCTTGTCAAGGACGGAAAGCGGGCGGAGCGTGCTTCTGTGTAGGGCAGAGCGTGCTTCTGCGTCTTCCCATTTGCGGGGCTTTGTGCTATACTGATACTACTTTCAAATAGAAATCTTTAAAGTCTTGTGGCCAGAATTGTGCCATACTTCGTTGAAGCCCTTGAACATATATCTCCATTATGCTCTGCGGCCTTCGCCTCGTCTGGCGCAATTCTGTCTCGCAATCCTTTTAAAGCTTCTTATTTGAAAGTAGTATGAAAAAACCAAAACAAAAAGGTGGGATCTGTATGATCTGGGTATTGGGCATGTTTGTGCTGAGTCTGGCGGGGGCTGTTGCACTGCCGCTGAGCTGCGGTTTTTCTCTCTGGTGGGCCATTCCGCTGTTCCTCGGACTGGAGATCGTGCTGCATCTGCTGTATATCTTCGTCCACTGGATCTTCTGCCTGCGGGGCAGGGACAGGGAAACGCCCCTGGAAAAGCAGCTGCCGATGGGCCGCATCGGCGCCAGGCACGCGGGAGAACTGGTCTGTGCCTATGGCGGCGTGCGCCCTCAGGTCACCGGGAAGGAGAAACTGCCGGACACGCCCTTTTTGCTGGTGTGCAACCACCGGAGCCTGTTTGATCCGATGGTTGTTTTGCAGGAATTGAGCGAGTATAACATCGCCTTTGTATCCAAACCCTCCAATCTTCAGATCCCCATGGTGGGAGATATCGCCTATACGGCGGGCTTTTTGGCCATCAACCGGGAAAATGACCGGGAGGCCCTGAAGACCATCCTCCAGGCGGCGGATTATCTGAAGCGGGGCATCTGCAGCATGGGCATCTTCCCCGAAGGCACCCGCACCCGGACCGGCAAGCTCCAGGACTTCCACGCTGGCTCCTTCAAGATCGCCCAGCGGGCCAATGTTCCCCTGGTGATCGCCTGCGTGAGGGACACGGAAAAGGCTTCCCGCCGTCTCTTCCTGCGGCCCACCAAGGTCTATCTGGACATTCTGGATGTGGTTCCCGCCGCACAGGTGAAGGCCATGAGCACCCGGGACCTGGCGGAGTACAGCCGGAATAAGATCCTGGACATCGTGAAAGAATGAAACCGGTTTTGCGTTTGAAGAAGGAATTGAGTTATGTCAACCAATAGAGTGGCACTGATCACCGGTTCCAGCCGGGGGATCGGCGCGGCCATCGCGGAAGCGCTCAGCAAGGCGGGCTATGCCGTCTGCATCAACTATATCGAGCGGGAGGACAAGGCCGAAGAGCTGGCGGCGCGGATCCGGTCAAAGGGCGGTACCTGCATCACCCAGCAGGCGGATGTGGCAGACCGGGAAGCGGTCTTTTCCATGGTGCGCCGTATTGAGCGGGAGCTGGGACCGGTGACGCTGCTGGTCTCCAACGCCGGCATCGCCAAACAGCAGCAGTTTCAGGACATTGACCCCGAGACCTGGCAGCGGCTCTACGCGGTGAATGTGAACGGCGCTTTCCACAGCGCCCAGGCGGTGCTGCCCCACATGCTCCATGAGCACAGCGGCTGCATGATCTTCGTTTCCTCCATCTGGGGCCAGCACGGCGCCAGCTGCGAGGCGGCCTATTCCTCCACCAAGCACGCCATCATCGGCCTGTCCCGCTCCCTTTCCGCGGAGCTGGCCCTCTCCGGCATCCGGGTCAACTGCGTGGCCCCGGGGGTCATCGATACGGACATGGTGCAGGTCCTGGGACAGGAGACTCTGGAGGGCCTGGCCCGGGAAATCCCCTTGGGACGGCTGGGAAAGCCGGAGGAGATCGCCCAGACGGTGCTGTATCTGGCGGAAAATCCTTATATCACGGGCCAGGTGGTCACCGTGGACGGTGGGTTTTTGGCTTAAAGTGAAAAGATAAAAGGGAAAAGTGAAAAGATATGGTGTCCCGCGCAGCGGGACGAATTGAAATCAGTCGCCGAAGGCGACACCATCATTTTTCCCTCTTCCCTCTTCACTTTTCACTCTTCGCTCGTATATTTCTTTTCCTCTTGTGGGAGACTAAAAGCGAGCCCGGTACATAGAATGGTACGGGCGACTGGTTTTCCGGAGAGTGAAGAACATGGTCAAACGAGGAGATATTTATTTTGCGGACCTGAGCCCGGTGGTGGGCAGCGAGCAGGGGGGCATGCGCCCGGTGCTGATCGTGCAGAACGACACCGGCAACCGCCACAGCCCCACGGTGATCGCCGCCGCCATCACCAGCCAGACCGGAAAGGCCCGGCTCCCCACCCACATCTACCTGTCCGGCCCCAGCGTGGGCCTGAATCGGGACAGCGTGATCCTGCTGGAGCAGATCCGCACCCTGGATAAGACTCGTCTGCGGGAGCGGATGGGCCACCTGGGGGAGGAGGCCATGAGCGCTGTGGACAGCGCCCTGGCGGTGAGCTTTGGGCTCAAGGGATGATAATAGCATAGAACGAACGCTCTGCCTCATAGATTGGGGCAGAGCGTTTTTCGATTAGGGAAGAGAGAATAGTGAAGAGAGAAGAGATGCGGTATCGGCTTCGCCGATGGATCAAAATGAACGAAATGCAGGGAAGAGTGCCATGGAAATACCGATCTTTGAGAACGACGAGCGGGTGGGGACGCTGCGGGTCTCTGTGCAGGGATTGTACACGCTGTTCGCGGCCCGCTTACCGCCAGCCGCAGGGGCCGCCGTCCTCGGCGGTCCGGCTGATGCGGTCCTGAGCAGGCTGTGGCTTCTGGACAAAAACGGAAAAGCGGCTTCACTCGGCTTGCTTGCACCATGTGCGCAGGGACGCCTGCTTTCCCGGCGGCTGACCAGATTGGAATGCAGCCGTCTGCCATCCGCACCGGTGAAGGCTCTGGTCCTGCCAAATGGAGAAAAACCGCAGCTTCCCGAAAAACGAGAGGAAGCGCGGCGGAAGAGCTCCCCAACAGAAGAAAAAACAAATTCCGAACGCCGCATTCCGCATTCCGAATTCTCCTGGCATCTTCTCCCCGACAGCAGCCTGATCGACGCAAACAGGCGGCTGCTGGCCCTGCCCTGGGCCGGGGAGAAACTGCCGCCCGGGGCGCGCAAAATTATATTCCACGGAAGGGAATATTGGGTGTTTCGGTATTGAGAAAAGCGGCCGCGGGGTGTATACTGATACTATCTTGACAGCGCATTAGCGAAGAATAAGGGGGCGTTTATATGCAGATGACCGATCTGATCGCCAAGAAGAGAGACGGCGGCGTGCTCAGCACGGAAGAGATCGATTTTATGATCCAGGGCTACACCCGGGGTGAGATCCCGGATTACCAGATGTCTGCCATGTGCATGGCCATCCTGCTGCGGGGCATGGATGACCGGGAGACCCTGGACATGACCATGTCCATGATGCACTCCGGCGAAACCCTGGACCTGAGCCCCATCCAGGGGGTGAAGGCGGACAAGCACTCCACCGGCGGCGTGGGTGACAAGACCAGCCTGGTGCTCTGCCCCATGGTTGCGGCGGCAGGCCTGAAAATCGCCAAAATGTCCGGACGCGGCCTGGGCCACACCGGCGGCACCATCGACAAGCTGGAGAGCTTCCCCGGCTTTACCACCGCCATCAGCGAGGAGACCTTCTTCGATAACGTGAACCGCATCGGCATCGCCATCATGGGCCAGACCGCCGATCTGGTCCCGGCGGACAAGAAGATCTACGCCCTGCGGGACGTGACAGGGACCGTGCCCTCCATCCCTCTGATCGTCTCTTCCATCATGTCCAAGAAGCTGGCCTCCGGCGCGGATGTGATCGTTCTGGACGTAAAGTGCGGCGACGGAGCCTTTATGAAGACCGAGGAGGACGCCCGGACCCTGGCCAAGGGCCTTACCCGGATCGGGCGCCTGGCGGGACGCAAGTGCGCTGCCGTCATTACCGACATGGACCAGCCTCTGGGCTGGGCTGTGGGCAATGCCGTGGAAGTAAAAGAGGCCATTGCCGTTTTGAAGGGGGAGCAGCAGGGCGATTTGCTGGAGCTCTGCTTGACTCTGGGCGGCTGCATGCTGGCCGAGGCCGGATATGAGCCCGGGATCGAAGCGGCGCGGGAGCGGATGCTCAAGACCATTGCCGACGGCAGCGCTCTCAGAAAGCTTGCCGAAATGGTGGAAGCCCAGGGAGGCGACCCCGCCGCGGTGTACGACACCTCCATCCTGCCGGACGCAAAGGTCAAGATCCCGGTGCCAGCGGCAGAGGGCGGCTATGTAAAGCGCATCCACGCCGAGCGGGTGGGCCTGGTTTCCATGCATCTGGGCGGCGGCCGCGCCACCAAGGAGAGCGACATCGACCTCTCCGTGGGCGTGGTGCTGGCCAAAAAGGTGGGGGACAAGGTGGAGCCCGGCGAGAGCCTGGGCACCATCCACGCCTCCAGCAAGGAAAAGGCGGAGCAGGCGGCAGCGCTGCTGCGGGACTGCTTCGAGTTCTCCGCCGAGCCGGTAGAGCGGCCCGCTTTCATCAAGGACATCATCCGCTGAACCGCTTCCCATTGATACTCCATCCCCTGAAGATCCCGAAAGTCTTCAGGGGATTTTTTCATGTGGAACGCGTCACTGGAATAAAGCTTGCAAAAAGGGGAGAAATGAGTTACAATGTGATGACAAGAACGGCGCGATACGCCTTTGTACGAAAGGGGATAGGCTATGAAATGCCCAACCTGCGGTCAGATCTGCCGGACGGACCGGGAATTCTGCGCTCTTTGCGGAACGCCGCTGAAACGGAAAAAAGGTCACGGCGGGCTGATCGCGCTGCTGCTGGTCCTGGTCCTGCTGCTGGCGGCATCCGGATATGTCTTCCTGCTGAAGGATCCGCTGGATCTTACAAGCAGCCTGCGCGCTCCCGCGCCTGCTGTCCAGGAGATCGCTTCCGTGCAGGAGGATCCTTCCACCATCGTCGTCCAGGAGACGGCGTCTGTGCCGGAGGGGACTTCCCGAGCCGATTCGCTTTTTGAAAACGCGGCAGAGATCTTTGTAAAAGACCGCTATACCCTGGCCCTGTGCAAGGACGGTACGGTGAAGCTGGCGGGCCAGTCCGCCTCGCCGGAGTTTGGCTTTGACCTGTTCGACTGGGCCAATATCACCCAGCTCGTCCCCACAGACTTTTTTGTGGCGGGTCTCACGGCGGACGGCCGGGTGCGCCTGACCGGGGAGGTGAGCGGCTATGAAGAGGCGGCTCGCTGGAGTGATGTGACCAGGCTCTTCCTGGATGGGGACACGCTGCTTGGCCTGACCGGGGACGGCCGCATTCTGGCGGCAGCCCCCAATCTGAGCTTTGATCCTTCCAAACTCCATGACATGGTGGATATCATCACCGGCGGGGGAGACACCCTGGCGGTGGCCCGGGACGGCCGGATCACTGTGCTGCGCCGAGAGGGCATGCTCTGGGATCTGGACGGCAGCTATGGGCTGAAGGAGGTCGCCTGCAACACCGATTACGCGCTGTTTCTCATGGAGGACGGCACGGTACGCACCGGCGCTTCCCTGTACTATTTCCTCAACGGGCTGGACAGCCCCTACTACGGATGGGAGAACATCGACCAGCTGGTGGTGGGCGATTGGTATGCGCTGGGCCTGACACGGGACGGAAAGATCCAGGGCGCTTCCACCGCCTATGATAAGCCGATCCCGGACACCGCAGCCTGGACCGATGTGCGCGAGCTGCTGCTGGATCGGGAGCGGAACATCGTCTACGGCGTCACGCAGGACGGCCGGGTACTGGCAGCCGCCGCTTCTCCGGAGACCGCCCTGCCGGAACTGGGATCCTGGCAGAATGTGGCATCCCTGCAGATCAGTCGGAACTATATCGCTGGGCTGACCGCCGACGGAAGGGTGCTGGCTTTTTCCTGGCCGGAAGCTCCGGCGGTGCTGAACTGCTCCGAATGGGCGAACGTCAGCGCCATTGCCCTGAGCAACACGCATCTTGCGGCTCTGATGGGAGACGGGAGCGTGCTTGCCGCGGGGGACAACAGCTTTGGTCAGTGCGGCTGAGACAAGCCTTCCCAACGTTATGTTAACCGCGTGCCGAAAGGCACGCGGTTTTTCAGACCGGTCCCGGGCGAGATTCCGGCTTTCTGCGCGGAAAGAAGAAACAAGTAAAAATAATGCTTGCCAGAGCAGCAGTTTGTAGTGTATAATAATTTGGACTGTTTCTAAGGCGTAATACCAAGTCTTATATATACTTTTCAGAGAGGAAGCAACACATGGAAACCAAAAACATTCGCAACATCGCCCTCCTGGGCCACGGCAACAGCGGCAAGACCAGTCTGGCCGAGAGCATGCTCTTTGTGACCGGCGCCATCGATCGTCAGGGCAAGGTCTCTGACGGCAACACCACCTGCGACTACGACGCGGAAGAGATCAAGCGCCAGATCACCATCGCCGCCTCCATCGCCCCTGTCAGCTTCGGCGGCAAGAAGATCAACGTGCTGGACTGCCCGGGCTACTTCGACTTCGTCGGTGAGACCCTGTGCGCCATGCGCGCTGTGGAAGCCGGCGCCATCCTGGTCACCGCCAAGGACGGTATCTCCGTCGGTGCCGAGCGTATGTGGAAGGCCACCAAGGCCGCGAATCTGCCCACCATGTTTGTGGTGTCCAAGACCGATGAGGAGCACGGCGATTTCTTTGCCGTGGTGGACGCGCTGCGTGAGAAGTACGGCAGCATCGTCGCTCCCGTGACCATTCCCACCTCCGACGGCACCGGTGTCATTGACCTGGTGAAGAATGTGGCTTACGTCACCAAGGGCGGCAAGACCACCAAGACCGAGGTCCCCGCTGCCGACGCCGGTCATGTGGAAGACCTGCGCATGGAGCTGATGGAGACCGCCGCCGGCGCCACCGAGGAGCTGATGGAGAAGTTCTTCGAGGAGATGGAGCTGAGCGAGGAGGACATGATCGCCGGCATCAAGGCCGGTGTCGCCAGCCGGGACGTGATCCCCGTGTTCGCCAGCGCCGCCATGCAGAACATCGGCACCGAGGCCCTGCTGCAGGGCATCGCCGACTATGTGCCCGATCCCTCCGAGGTGGAAGGCATCGACCCCAGCGCCCCCGTCCAGGGCTTCGTGTTCAAGACCGTGTCCGACCAGTTCGGCAAGTACAGCTTCGTGAAGGTCATGAAGGGCACCATCACCTCCGATCTCTCTCTCCGCAACCTCCGCGCTTCCAGCACCGACAAGCTGGGCCGTCTCTACACTGCCACCGGCAAGAAGATGACCGAGGTCAAGGATGCCTGCTGCGGCGACATCGTTGCCGTCGGCAAGATGGACTGGAAGACCGGCGATACCGTGTGCGATCCCAAGAACGAGGACGAGCTCCCCGCCATTGAGATGCCCGAACCCTGCTACTCCATGGCCATCTCCCCCAAGACCAAGGGCCAGGACGACAAGGTCGCCGGCGGCCTTGCCAGACTCAACGAGGAAGACATCTCCTTCACCCTGGTGAACAACGCTGAGACCCACCAGATGGTCATCTCCGGCCAGGGCGACATTCAGGTGGACGTGCTCTGCGCCAAGCTGAAGAGCCGCTTCGGCGTGGAAACCGAGCTGAAGCCCGCCCGCGTGGCTTACCGTGAGAAGATCAAGGGCAAAGTGGAAGCCCACGGCCGTCACAAGAAGCAGTCCGGCGGTTCCGGCCAGTTCGGTGACGTGTGGATCCGCTTCGAGCCCCAGGAGGAGCAGGACGACATGATCTTCGCCGAGGAAGTCTTCGGCGGCTCCGTTCCCAAAAACTTCTTCCCCTCTGTGGAAAAGGGTCTGCGCAACGCGGTGCAGAAGGGCGTCCTGGCGGGCTACCCGCTGGTCGGCCTGAAGGCGACCCTGTACGATGGCTCCTACCACCCTGTGGACTCCAACGATATGGCCTTCCAGACCGCTGCCCGTCTGGCCTACCAGGACGGCATCCCCAAGGCCAAGCCCACCATCCTGGAGCCCATCGGCCTGCTGCAGGTCAGCATCCCCGATGAGAACCTGGGTGACATCATGAGCGACATCAGCTCCAAGCGCCGCGGCACCGTGCTGGGCATGACTGCCGAGGACGGCATGCAGACCGTGGAGGCCGAGGTCCCCATGGCTGAGATGAGCTCTTACACCATCGACCTGCGCTCCATGACCCAGGGCCGCGGTTCCTTCACCTGCAAGTTCATCCGTTACGAGGAAGCTCCCGGCAACGTGCAGCAGAAGGTCATCGAAGAGGCCAAGGCTCTGGCTGAGGCGGAATAAGACAGAAATCCACACACGGCGGCTCCCTCTGGGGTCGCCGTGTATTGTAAAGAGAGAAAAGTGAAGAAAGAAAAGTGAAAAGTTGTGGAATCGCCTTCGGCGATGATTCAATTTGTCCGGTCCGCGGACTCATCATCTCTTCCCTCTTCTCTTTTCACTATTCACTTGTAAATGGGTGATTTCATGAAACGCAATCTGTCCGTAATGAAGAATATGGGCTGGGCACTGGCAATCATTCTGTGCCTGCTGGTGCTGTTCGTAGCCTTGATCATCGCGGCGGCGCTGCCTTACTCCGGCCCCATTCAGCGCGGCGGCGTTCAGCTGAATGAGCTGGACAGCGAGCCCAAAGAGGTGGTCCAGGAGAAGGAAGAGATCATTCTCAGCGAGCTGCGCACCCTGCCGGAGAGCCTGGACGCGGGACAGGGCTACATCGACGGGCTTACCTTCCTTTGTGACAGCAGCGTCATCGGCCTGCGGGACTATGCGCTCCTGGCCGGGGGTACCGCCACCACCCAGGTCTGGGGCAGCACGGCGGGAAATATCCCCGCCAACAGCTTTGCCGACTGCCTGATCCGTTACCAGGCGGAAATGGTGGAGATCAGCCCCGCTGAGGCGGCCGCCAAGGCGCAGCCCTCCCGACTGGTGGTCGTTCTGGGATCCGACGGTTTGGACAGCGTGGATGAGGACACCTTTGTGGAGGGCTATGTGAGCCTGCTGAAAAGCATCCGGGAGGCCAGTCCCAACACCGTCATCATTGTCTGCTCCATGAGCTCGGTCACCACCAGCTACAACGGGGTGGACGGCGTGAATGCCAACACCATCCGCACGGTGAACGAGTGGATCAAGACCGTGTGCATGCGCACGGGAGTCTACTATTGCGATACGGCTTACGCGGTGAACGACCGGGCAGGCTGGCTGGATGGAGACTATGCCGCAGTAAACGGCAAGGCCCTGAACACCGCCGGGATCCAGAAATTCCTGGAATACCTGCGCACCCACGCGGTGTAAGTGAACAAACATGGGAAACGCCCGGCCATTGGCCGGGCGTTTCCCAGACTGTAGACAACCCTTCGCCTATGCGACAACGCTTGGACACGCATGGGGGGATTGTGAAGGGGGGAGGGTATGCCCCCCTTCACGTTCAATCCGCGCAAAAATGGGAACTTTTTCGGTAGTTCCCATTTTTGCGTTTCAAGGTGTCGACACTTTGTCGACACCTTGAAACGCCCGGCCATTGGCCGGGCGTTTCCGTATGCTTTCTGACAAAAAATCTCCCGACATTTGTCAGGAGATTTATTGTATATCAGAGTCTCAAAAAGGCGCTGATCAGCAGCACAGGCAGAGCCCAGAGCAGCAGGAACAGCAGCAGGAAGCCGGCAGAGACGGTGCCCGCGGAAAGAAGTTTCACAAAGACTACGAACACTCCCAGCACCGCGGCCAGGATCGTGAGCATCAGGTTGATGCGCACGGCCAGATACAGGCTGCGTGCAGTATCGGCCATGTGGACCAGAGGCCCCAGACCTTCCCGGCAAACCACCGCGGCAGGCTTGCTGTCGGCGGAGGGCTTGGCCTCGGAGATGGCGAAACGATCCACGTAAGGCGGGAAATCATAGCCGTCGGTGGCGACCTCAAAGCAGTCCGACAGCATTTCCGGCGTCACCAGAAAGTCCCGGATGGCGAAGATGGGGTGGCGGTTGGAGCGGATCAAGCCCACCAGTGCCTTGCGCACCTGAGGCTGCCCTTCGTACTTCATGTTGAAGATGCCGCAGAGGATGCCGTCCACTGCCAGCAGCACCGTGGTCTTGCCTACCAGGCGGTAAGGCACGCGGACATTCATCAGACGCATCAGGTCCAGACCGCCGCAGAGGATCACGCTGCCGTCGATAACGCCCTTCATGCCGCCGCCGGAGAGGTTCTCAAAGCCTTCCACACGCCGCATGGAGCAGTTGTTCTTCTCCATCAGCTGGGAGAAGCAGGGGGACAGGTCAGAGCCGGAGGCGCAGATCATGGTTCCGGCGTAGGAGATGATGGTCTCCGGCTGCACCTCGGCAAAGATGCGTACTGTGTCGATCTCTACGCTGCCCTCGGGGAACAGATCCCGGTCGGTGACGATCAGGTTATCGCTGCTGCCGATGTCGCTGATGCCGGACCAACCGGCAATGGCGGCACCGCTGTGGAAGATGCGCAGGGAACCGAAGAGGAAGGGAAGCGCGAAGCAGAGCAGCGCCATCATGGGCACCGCCGGGCAAAGAACCACCGTGAGGATGTACAGAAACTCAGGGAAGGCGTGCTTTGCGATGGCGACGATCAGGGACAGAAGCAGAGCCAGGATCGCAAGAACGGGGGAGAGACGGTTGAAGGCGGTTTCATCGGGGGCGGCCTCCTCTGTCCTGCGGACAAAGCCCTTGGGCGGCCGCATGGACTTGAGCAGGGTCAGGCCGCGGCCCTTTACGTCCGGCTCCGCAGTGACGGCATAGCAGCGCTTGCCGATGGCCGGCACCCGCAGCGCCTTGCGCAGTCCTCTGGCGCTGGCCAGAGAGGACATCAGCACGCCCAGGAAGGAGAGACTGGAGATCAGGCACAGCGGCATGTGGGGCGTGCCCAGAAAGCCGATGCAGACGGACAGCGCATCCAGGCTCGTGAGAATGCAGCCCAGGACGGCCAGCGAGTCGGCGCCGAAGCGGCCCCGGGCAAGGTTTATCAGCGAGCCGGTGACCACATCCAGGCCCAGCAGCAGGATCGTGAGCTGAATAGCCAGGGAGAGACCGGAGGCCACCTGCACGGTGCGCAGCGCGCCGGAGACCGGGAGCCCCAGCGTGATCCAGGCCAGAACGGCCAGCAGCACCAGACCGATGCGCACCCGCATGCGGAGACTGGTGACGAAGGAGCCGTAGTACTTGGAGGCGGTAGCGGGGGGAACCTCGGGACCCAGATCCTCGCTCTCATCCTCCATGGTGGAGGAGGCACCGCCGGTGCGGCTGCGTTTGGCGCCGAAGAGGCGGACCAGAAGGCTGGAGACCATGCCGGAGAGGTACTGACCAAAGGTGGGAAAGGCGTTGGGGTCTTCCCCGTCCTCCTCGTCATAGTCCAGATCCGGGGCGTATTCCGGCCGGACCCGGTCGTCATAGCCCTCGGTATGTTCGGGCGCTTCCGCCTCGGCGGCAGGCGCCTTTTTTGCGGTCTTGCGGAAAAGGCTCTTTTTCTCCAGCGGCTTTTCCGGAAGCTCCTCTTCGCCGACTACCCAGTGGAAGCCCACGTTGCCGCTGGGCTTGGGAGGGACATAGCTCTCGTCCGCACTCAGGTCCAGTTCCTTGCCGTCGAAGACCATGGTGCTCTTCCGCTCTCCCGTGAGATTGAAGCGGGGATCAATCTCCTCAGAGGGAATAACGTAGCTGCGGGAGGGCTTGGGTCGTGTGAGCTCGCTGCCTTCCTTCCGGGAGGGCTCCATGGCGGCAGCCGGCTGGGGAGGCGCTGGATCCTGATCGAGAAGACGGCGCAGGCTCTCGCTCCAGTCCGCGGCGGTCAGATCCGGAACCGTATTGACAGGCTCTTTCGCAGAGGGAACCGGATCCGGTTCGGAAACGGGGGCTTTGGCCTCCGCTCTGCGGAGACCGCCCTGCGGCTTGCCTCCCTCGCTGCGGGAGGAGAAGCTGTCACCCCGCATCTGCTGCAGGATGCCCCGGGCTTCCTCCTCCATACGGGAGACTCTGCCGCCCTCGCCGGATCTGGGGGAGGGAGGTGCGGCAGGGGAGACAGGCTCCTTCCTGCGTGCGGGTTCCGCCTTTCGCTCTTCACCGATGGCATCGGCCGCGGCGGGAATGGCGGCGAGTATATCGTTGTATTCAGCTAAAATATCATCTACGGACATGGCGGAGAATTCAACATCCTCATCTATAATCTCTCTTCGCCGAGGGGAAGAATTTGGCTTCTTGGGGGCGGGAGGAGTCGGCTGGGGAGGAACCGGAGGTTCCGGCTCTTTTTTCGCGGGAGAGGCCTCCTCGCGCCGCTCGCGGCGGAGAAAGGCGAAAGTCTCTGTGGCTGCGGAAGGAGAAAGGGGGGCGGGAGCTTCCGTCTCAGGGAGGACTGTGTCCTCCTTCGCGGCAGGAAGATCCTTTCGGCTGTGCCCCGTTTCCCGCTTCCTGGGGGAAGGGCGGGGAGCGGCGGAAGAAGCGTCCCCTTTGCCAGAGACGGTGGGGGAGTTGTGCGCCTTTTCCCTGCGCCTTGGAGCGCTCTCAGCGGCCGAGGGGGCCGCGCCGGTAGGGGGGAGAGAGGAAGCCTCCTCCCGCATGCGGGCGGCTTCCCGACGGGAACGGGGCGCGTCGGCACGGGGAGCGGGCTGCTCCGTCGGCTCTGTGTACTCCGCCCAGAACTCCGACAAAATGTCGTTCACGGACATATTGAGAACATCGGGATCAGCCTTCGGTTCTGCCTTGGGCTGAGGCCGCGGCGCAGCGGCGGGAGCCTCATCCTCCGGGAAGATCCGCCTGACCGGCGCCGGTTCATAGGCGGTATCCTCTTCCGGCTCCGGGGCGCGCGGGGCCTTTTTCACGGGCGAGGGGCGCTTTTTGCTCAGATTGCCCAGAAGGTCCTGGATGTTGTTTCGCTTGCTGCCGGATTTCGCTTTTTCGGAAAAGAATGATCGTGGCTTCTCTACGGGGACGGGAGCCTCCTGACGCTGTCTGCGGCGGGGAAGCTGCTGGGGCTCTACGGGTGCGGTGCTCTCTTCCAGACCGCCCCAGTATTCTGCGAGGATGGCGTCCACCGAAAGACCGGTGAGCTCCGCCTCGGGAATGTGGACCTCTACCTCAGGGGCGGCGCGGCGAACGGGTGCGGACACCGCGGCCCGGACGGGCTCCGGAGCGGGAGGAGCATCCTCTTCCTCCTCAATGCGCACAGGTTCGGTCTTTTTGCCCCAGAGCAGTTCGTCAAAGCTGGGCAGTTCCTCCGGTGAGACAGCTGTCTTGGAAGCGCGGGATCTGGGCTCCGAACGGAGGCGGGAAAGAAAGCTGCTTGCCAGACTCTTCAGATCCGGGCGTGCTTTCCCGCCGGGCGCCGTCGCATCCGCTTCCTCCTCCATCGGATGTGCAGGAGCGGCTTCCGGGACCGGAGCTTCCTCGTCCCAGCGAGAGGCGAGACGCTCCTTGGTGTCCCCCCGGTCCCGCCGTGGCTGATAGATGCGCACGCTGTCTTCCGGATCTTCCGCGGGGCGCAGAGCGTCCGCAGAAGAGCGGGAAAGGCTGCGCCGGGGTGCGGACGTCTGCTTGGCTTCCGGCAGCATATCGTCCAAAATCTCCGCCAGGATGTCATTGACCCGGTAATCCGGAGATTCCATATTCTGTTCTTCTTCCGAAGGAAAGCGACTCATTTTGTAACCCCTGCTTCCATGATGCGGTATGAGTTGACCCTGGATAAGGTTTTACAGACTGCGCTGGCGAAGGATTTCATACATGGTGATGGCGGCGGCTGCGCTGGCGTTAAGGGAACTGACCCTGCCCTTCATGGGAAGGCTCACGATGAAATCGCAGCATTCCCGCACCAAGCGGCCCATGCCGTCACCCTCAGAGCCGATGACCAGGGCGAGAGGACCGGAAAAGTCCGTGTGCCACAGGTCGTTCTGCCCGTCGGCTGCGGTGCCGTAGACCCAGACGCCCCGCTCCTTCAGTTCTTTGAGGGCGGCGGGAATGTTGGGGACTCTGGCAACGGCCATATGCTCGGCGGCACCGGCGCTGGCCTTGTCCACCACGGCGGTGAGTCCCGCGCTGCGGCGCTTGGGGATGATGACGCCGTGGGCGCCGGCACACTCGGCGGAGCGGATGATGGCGCCAAGATTGTGCCCGTCGCTGATCTCGTCACAGACGATCAGAAAGGGAGCTTCGCCCCGCTCCTCGGCAATGGCGAAGAGATCCTCCACCGAGCAGTAAACCCGCACGGCCACCAGCGCGATGACGCCCTGATGGGCATGGGTCCTGGACATGAAGTCCAGCTTGCGCCGGTCGCACTCCACCACGACGATGCCCTTGTCCCGGGCGGTGGAGGCAATGTGTCCCAGAGTTCTGTCCACCTCGCCCTTGCTGATATAGAGCTTGTCCATGGCGCGGCCGGCCTTCAAGGCCTCCATTACCGCGTTGCGGCCCTCGATGATTTCATTCTGAATCCCAGTTTCCTTCTCCATTGCATACGACTCCAAGTTATAATTTTACTGATAAAGCATACCACAGCTACCGGTAAAAAGGAAGCATAAGTTTGCAAATTTACAAATTTTTATAGACTTTGGCAGCACGGCAGAGTATGATATCGGCGTGGATCAAGATCCGATTCTTCAAAAAAGAAAGGTGGTTCCATGAAAGACCCGATGCGATCCGTGGAGCGCTTTGCCTATAATCATCCCCGTTTTGGCGTGCCCAACCTGATGCGCTATATCGTGGGCGGAAACGTGCTGTTCTGGCTGGCAGGGGTGCTGCTGCGCAACTATACGCTGCTGAGCTATATCACCTTTGACGCCGCGGCCATCCTGCACGGCCAGGTCTGGCGACTGGTCACTTTCATGTTTTATCCTATCAGCGGAAGCATGCTGTTTGCGCTGCTCTCCTTCTATTTCTATTATTGGATGGGCAGCACGCTGGAGCAGTATTGGGGCACGCCTCAATTCAATATCTTCATGCTGCTGGGTTGGCTTTTCACGGTGGTTTTCGGCTTCGCGGTGTACTTCATCACCGGACACAGCCCCCAGATCACCGGCACCTATCTGTATTACTCCCTCTTCTTTTCCTACGCCACACTGTTCCCGGAGATGCAGGTGCTGCTTTTCATGCTGATCCCGGTGAAAATGAAATGGCTTGCCATTGTGGACGCGCTGTTCTTTGCCTATGCGGTGGTGAGCGGCTTCGCCTGGTTCCCGGAGAACCTGCTGCCCCTGGTGGCGCTGCTCAACTACTTCATCTTCTTCGGCGGCGAGCTATGGAACCGCCGGCCGAGAAAGGCCAGCGCAGCAACGGTGAATTTCCGGCGGGAGAGTGCCCGAATCCGCAGAGAGCAGAGAGGGGAACTGTACAAGCACAAGTGCTCCGTCTGCGGGAGGACGGACGTCTCCAACCCGGAGCTGGAGTTTCGCTATTGCTCCCGCTGCGCCGGCTATCACTGCTTCTGCCAGGACCATATCGACAATCACATCCATTTTACGGAGTGATCCGGCCACTGGAAAGGGATTCCAAAAAAATCGAAAAAAAGTAAAAATAATGCTTGACCTTGCCGCCCGATTGTGCTATTATAATCGGGCGGCAAGGCCAAGGGGCTTTGCATTCAGATACAGGAGGGGCTCTCGAAGCTTCTTCTGAGTAGACCCGGGTGTAGCGCAGATGGTAGCGCGCTTGAATGGGGTTCAAGAGGCCGCTGGTTCAAATCCAGTCACTCGGACCAAAAAGTACAGGATTTTGCAAGAAATCCTGTACTTTTTCTTTGCAAAAGTGAGGGCTCAAAAAGTTGTACCCCGAAAATACCCCTAAACGAATCGAAAGCCCTGGGAGGGACAAAGATGTCCTTCCCAGGGCTTTGCTCATTTGTCGGGATCGGAGCTGTGCTTCGGGACGTAGGCCTCCGGCTCCTCGGGATCCGGCGCGGGTTTCACGGCTGCGGCAGGGTGCTGGCTCTGCAGCCCGTCGGACTTCTCGCGCAGCAGCGTGAAGGCGTTCTTGACGATGCCAGGCAAAGGGACTCCCATGATCCCCAGGTTCTCCAGGATGGAGAAGCCGTCGTTGGCGATAAAGAACAAAATCACGGCCAGGCGGGTGATCTCCGTGCCCATGAGGACGTCGAGCCGGGCCGCGATGTAGACCACCAGGAGGATGGCGCCCTTCCGGATCAGGCCCTTGAGGCTGGCCTTGGACTCGAAGGTCCCGTCGGCGGTCTTGGGACTCTTCTTCCAGATCAGGGCGCACAGGAGCCCTGTGACGTAGTCGATGGCCATGAGGATGACGAGGGTCTGCAGGGCTGTGTCCCAGCCGCCCAGAGCCTCGGTGATCGCGGCGCCGGCAGCGGCCAGCACGGCCAGAGAGCTGTAGTAGGTGAGCTTCGCGTTCATGGTGTTCATAGGGATCTCCTCCTATTCTCTGGCCAGGATCCTGGCCCAGGTCTTGGGACCGGCGATGCCGTCCACGTCCAGCCTCTCGGCCTCCTGGAAGCGCCGGGTGGCCTTGTCAGTGCCGTCGTCGAAGACGCCGTTGACCACGATCACGGTGTAGCCGTGGGCCGTCAGCAGGGCCTGCAGCGCCAGGACGTCCGGGCCTTCCATGCCCTGGCAGATCATCCTGGGCGGCCAGAACTCGGAGGCCGGCTTTGTGTCCGGATCGGACACCGGCGCCGGATCCGGAGTGGCGGGGGCGCAGCGGGCCAGGATCTCCCGGGCCCGGGCACCGCGGCTCTGGGAGCTCTGCTCCGTGTTGGCCGGGATCTCGTAGAACTTGCATACGACATACCCCGCCTCGTAGGGATCCGCGGTGTGGGTGAGGATGTTCCACACATAAGTGTAGGTGTTCCGCATCTCGCGGACCAGGAACTGGAACTGCATGTCTGCGTCGGAGATGCTGACGCCGTGGGCGCGGGCATAGTCCAGGAGGGCCTGCTTGCGCGAGGGGGAGGTCCACTGGCAGAGGCCGTAGCCGTAGCGGTCGGTGACGAAGCCGTCATAGGCGCCGGAGTCCACGCGCTCCGTGTAGTAGCTGTCGGAGATCCCGGACCGGTCCTCCACGTTGTTGGGGCGCCCGGCGCTCTCCGCCAGGATATTCGCCGTGCAGCCGGCTGCGCCGGCCGGGGTCATGCCCAGGGTCAAACATTTCTTGAAGATCTCAAGCTCGGTCATTTTCTTCTCCTTCCGCCGGAGCCTGGTCCGCATCACTCCGCTGGGCGATCTTCCCCAGCGGGCACCAGAGCAGCAGGGCCGCTATGTGCGCGGCAAAAATCCAAATCATGTCACGGTCTCCTTTCCGAGCAGCTCTCGGAGCTTGTACCGGAGCAGATACCACATCTGCTCCAGATAGCTCACCTTCCTGTATGGCATCACACGACCTCCACATAGATGCCCACCAAATCCGCCAGCCGGTTATAGACCGGGATGCCGGTGCTGCGGAAGCAGCGGTACACCGCGCCGTCCTCGCTATAGTATTTGCCCTCCAGCAGCTCCATGTTGCCGCTGTACGGGATCGGATTGTCCGGCGTGTCTCCCTGCCCGGGCTTTTCCACCTCCGCGTAAAGGCTCGGCGTACTGTCCGGGAGCCAATCCGCCTGAGACGTGTGGTCTTGCCGCACTTTGTACAACTTGCCACCATAGCGAAAGCGTTCGTCCTTCTTGTAGGCAACGCCGCTTGCCCACACCGGAAACAGCTCTACCGCCTCCAGCGCGTCCTCGTCCGAGAGGCTGGTGCTGGCCTTGTGCAGCAGATCCCGCAGCTTGTATGCGTGTTCTCTTGTCATGTCGCACCTCCGAAGATGATCTCCAACGCTTCCTCATCCGTCAGCTCGTCCTCTTCCGGCTCTTCCTGTGCCTCGACTTTTTCCCATGTTAAGGAATCCGCCTTGAGCAGAAAATCATATCCATTTTCGCTTGGCATAGACATGAACATTTCATACAGAGAATTATATTCTTCTTGTGTGATTTCTGTCTCAATATTGCCAATCCCAACCGTCAGAATATATCCGTCTCGTAGCGTTTTAAAATATCTCATGTCGCACTCGCCCCCATTGAACTATACGGAATTTCATAAACCTTAATGATGGAGTTTGAATTTGTACGATACCACGTGCTTGTCGGGAAAGTGATGTAGCCATCCGCATCATCGTAAACGCCGGTTGAATTGCGACTAGCCCATGTAAAAGTGCTAGACCACGGTATCGTTTTCTCTGGCCCAGTAATAGCCCAGCATCTACTCGTTGTTCCATAAGCCTTGTTAATTCTATGGAACCCCAGCATATAGCATGTAACTGATCCGGAAGTCGGTGCACCACTTTCTGGCTGGAAAACATAGATTATCAGCTCGTTGTCGTACTTCGGTATGAATTTAGCGTTATTGAAACAGCTCGGGACAACGGATGAACCTGCAACAAAAGTCGCTGTCGGTTCAGGCCATGCTACCGCTCCGCTGATATTTGCGGAGATTACAGCTTTTGCAAACTCGGCGACATCAACTTCCCGTGTGCCGTTTTCGGTTATCAGCACGGTTTTTGTCCCTGTCGGTTCAATTCCCGTCTCGATGGCCTCCACTGCACTCACAAATCCCGCTGGAAACGCAAGCTGCCCGCTGGTGCCGCCCTTCGTGCGGATGGCGTTAGCAACGGAAGTCAGGTCAGCGTCGAGCTGGGTGCTGTCCACAAGTTTGTCAAGGCTCATCAGTAGTTACCTCCTTGCCATGCGGTCATCGTGACAGCCGTGATGTTTCCGTCGGCCCCCACCACCAGGAACTTCCCCGCATTTGCAACGCCCTGGTCGATTTCAAGCTTAGCGTTATCAATTTCACCCAAGAGGGCATAAGCCTGCGGCGTGTATGTGGAATATTCCCACGCTGCAGATGCGACTGAGCTATCAAACACAATTTGATACCCAACATTGTCCTCTTCATACCAGAATCTCATGAGTCCGGGCTGGTAATTGAAGTTGAGCGGCAAAACAGCGTCGCCGCTTCCCGACCTCAGGATAAGCGTAGCGTTTACATTGGAATATTCGCTCACAGCAGCCTCGATTGCATCTGCCCCAGGTGTAGACACCCATCTGTTGCTACCGATGTCCCAAATGAAGCTGACAGCAGACATGTGCCCAAACGGGATAACCACAGTCTCCCCATTGCGGCTTATAACGATTTCATCGCGATAGTCGCTTGATCTGTGCCTGATGCTTTGAATGATGTCGCCGTCTGAACCGGCAGGCCCAGCGGGGCCGGTTGCACCAGTTGCACCAGTGGCGCCGGTATCACCTTTGTCGCCCTTGTCACCTTTGTCGCCCTTGTCGCCTTTCGCACCTTGCGGCCCGGCAGGACCGGTAGCGCCAGTCGCACCGGTGTCGCCCTTGTCGCCCTTCGGCCCCTGGGGGCCTCGGATGCTGCCCACATCGTCAAGCTTTACGGATGTTCCGCTGACGCTCTGGATCGAATACAGGTGCGTCGGGTCGCCTTCTGAACTGGGATCGGGGCCGATGACAAGATCACCGGCTTTCGGTGTCGCTCCGCTCCTGCCGATGAGGTCAGAAACGTAGACACCGAGGTAAGCGCCAGTCGGGGACAGCACGCTTACGATATAGGCAGTGGTACGCCATATGGCATCTGCCACGCCCTGCTCGCCCTTGATGTCGCCGATCTGGTGCCCGATGACAACACCACCCGAAGTGACTTCGACCACCTCATACACATACCGGGAGGATCGGACGATGATGTCGCCCACGATAGGCGGGACGTCGCCGCGCCCGGTGAGCTGCGTGAACGCAACGCCGCCAGTTGCGGGCATAGGCGTTTCCGTTGTTGTCCAGATGCTGTTGCCATTCTGCCCGTCAAATTCTCCGGAAGCCTTGGCCTCTGCAAGCGCGGTGTCGATCTGGGTGGGGATCTCCTCGGCGGCGGTCTGCAGGGCCTCGATGGCCTGATCCAGGGCGGACTTTTGGGCGGGGGTCGGCGTGATGCCGGAGGGCGCGGCGCCTTGAAGGATCCGGCCGGCGTCGGCCCAGACGGTGGGGATCACCAGGCTGCCGGTGCCGTCGGTGCCGTAGAGGCCGATGAACAGCTGGCCGCCGGATTTGGTGAGGACCTCCGGCGGGACCGTGCAGCTGTCTCCGGTGAGAAGGACGTCCACGCAGGTGTCGGAGCCACGGAAGATGGCGATGCGGGTCAGGCCTTCCCAGGCTTCGGAGCAGCGGATGCAGACCTCCATGCCGACGGAGTTGGTTGTTATCAGATCGTCCGACAGGGCCACGGCCCTGCGGGTGTTTGCTTTCATGTGGATCATGCGCTGACCTCCTTGTGATAGCGGATCAGGACGGCGCCGCTGCCGCCCAGGCCGCCGTCGCCGTCATCGAAGCTGCTGCCGTTGTAAATGCGCGAGCCACCTCCGCCGCCCTGGCCGGTGCCGGGGCAGCCGGGATAGCCGGCAGGGTGCGCCAGACCGGACGCGCCGGCGCCAGCGTTCTCATCCGCCGGGGCCGTGCCGATGTCGCCGCCCTCACCGCCGGGGGTGTCCTGGCTGTAGGCGTTGCGGTGGAAGCCGTAGCCGCCGCCGGGGCCATAGCGCCAGCCGGTGCGGAGCAGGGTGTCGGCGTCGTTCCAGGCCAGCTGGCCGTCGCCGCCCTTGGGCGTTCCGTAGGTGCCGCCGGCCGCGCCTTCGCCGCTGCGGGCGGTCCAGCTGCGGCCGTCGGGCGCGGTGAGGACGGTGTCCGAACCGGACACGCCCACGGTGACGGTGTAGACGCCCGCAGGGAGGGTGATGTCGGTGGCGGTGATCATCCCGCCGCCGTTGCCGCCCACGCGGGTGCCGTCAGAGGTGCCGGGCTTGCCGGCTGCCACCAGGCAGATGTCCGCGTGGAAGACGCTCATGGTCAGGGTGAGGGTGCCGCTGCAGGGCAGGGCCATCATCCAGTCCAGTCCCTCTGCCGCCCACTCGGGCTGCGCCGCGCCGGAGGCCGGGACGAAGCTCCAGGAGCTGCGGCCGAAGGCCGGGCGCTTCAGGTTGAAGATCATGGCGGCGCCTCCTCAGGACAGCTTTACGTTGACGGTGATCGCCTCCGTGGGCGTGACCGCGCAGGCGAAGGTCAGCGTGCCGTCGCCCTGGGCCACGCAGTCGATGTCCGCGGAGAGGAAGGCGGACTTGCTGGCATAGTCGTAGGTGACGGTGACGTGAGTCTCATTCTGGTCCGCGGTGACGCCGTCGCAGCGCACCGTCTGCTGCTTGTTGACCCAGCCCGTGGCGGGCAGGGTCAGCTGGACGCCCAGGTCGTGGGCGTAGGCATAGCCGCAGGTGGTAACGATGCCGGAGATGGTGCTGTTCGACAGGGAGACCACACAGAGCTGCATCTGATAGATGGAGCCGGAGCCGGCCAGGTCGCCCTTGGTGAGGGCGGTGAAGCCCGCCCGGGAGCTGGCGTACTCAATGGCGATCCAGCCCTGCTGGAAGCTCTGCTCGGTGGCGGTCTTGGAGAGGTCCACGTTGACCACCAGGCGGGCGAAGCCGTTGGCCTGGTCGGTGGCGGGGACTGTGATGGCCGCGGGGAGCTGCAGCTCCTTGCCGCCGGCCATCAGCCAGCCGGCAGCCACCTTGATGCCGGAGCCGGCGACGGTGATGGCCATGCCCTGCAGGATGCCGTCATGGACGCAGCGGCGCCAGATGGCGCAGTCGGAGCTCGGGGTGAACTCCTGATTTTCAAAGTTGACGCCGTTCAAGGCGTAGGTGGTAGGCATGAGGGCCTCCTTTCTCAGGCTTTGCGCAGCCAGACGTAGGTTGCGAAGCAGCGGGGTTTCAGAGGGATCGGGGTGCCGGAGCCCAGGGGGGCCGTGGCGGGAGACTGGCCGCCCTGCCAGCTGGCCACGCCGTTGTGGGCGCTGCCGCTGCCGATGCCGGTGATGTAGAGCTCGGTCGGGTCCACGACCTGGACGGTGGAGGGCAGCTCCTCTGCGGTGAGCGCGTGGCTGCTCTCGCCGCCGTGGGTCCCCGCGGGGATCTGGGTGTCCGCGCAGTAGAGATAGCAGCCTTCGATCCTCGTCCATGCGCCGTAGCCCAGGAGCTGGGCCGGATCGCCGGCGCGGGTCGTGATGAAGATGTCGCCGATGGCGTAGATCTGGGCGGAGGAGCCGCCGCTGCGGCCGCCGCCTCCGGAGGATCCGCCCGAGGATTTGCGCACCTTGTCCGTCAGGGTGACGGGCCAGGTGCCGGCCTGGCAGAGCCAGCGCCGGTCCCCGCGGATCTTGCGGACTGCCTGGACCTGGCCCTCGAAGGCGGCCCCGGAGGGGAGCCGCAGCCGGAAGTCGTCCAGGAGGCCCGGGCGGAAGTCCGTCCAGAACTCCACCTTGTGGGTCTCGCTGTTTTTGCCGAAGACGCTCCTGGCGGCCTCCTCGGCGTCGTTCTTCGCGGCGACCGTCACCACGGACCAGGAGCCGGAAGCGCGTCCTGCGGGCTCCTGTGAGCTCACAGAGCCATCCAGGCTCAGGTACCAGTCGGTGACGTCAGTGCGGAAGATCTTCTGGCCCTCCTCGTCCACCTCGCCGGTGTCCACGGGCTGCACCGTCGTGACCTTGGCCACGGCGGTGCGGGAAAAGGTGTTGGAGGCGAGCTCGGTGTGGCCGTCGCCGGCGATGAGGGTGTGGCTGCCGGTGACGGCGGCGCGGGCCGTGATGCGCAGGCTGTCCCCGTCCGGGACGAAGCGCAGCTCCAGGCCGTGGTCCCGCCGGGCGGTGCGGAGGTAGGTGCTGAGAACGTAAAAGCCCTGGTCGTCCACGGTGGGCGGGACGAAGGGGATGCTGTCCTCCGCCTCCAGTTCCAGGTAGGGCAGGGCGTAGACGGTATCGGTGAGATCCCGCCAGCCGTCCGCCAGCTCCCGGATCACGAAGGCGCCCATGGTGGTGCCCTCCGCCGGAGGCTCGTAGATCCGGGGCCGGGAGAAGGCGTCCAGCGGGGACTGCATCTGCAGCGTGGTCATGCCCTCGCCGGGGGAGACCTCGGCGATCAGGAAGAGGGAGTCCGCCATCCAGAGCCAGCCGCCCGCCAGCTCCCGGGGGATGTCTCCGCCCAGGAGGGTGACGGTGGAGGGCAGGCTCTCCAGGCTCTCCAGGGTGATCTCATAGTCCAGGACCTTCCGGTCGTAGGCGGTGCGGAAGGCAGCTGCGGTTTTTATGTAGGCCTGCATGATCACACCGTCCTATAGTAGGAATAGACCAGCAGCTCGGCGCTGCCGGAGAAGGGACTGTCGCTCTGCACGGTGAGGACGCTGGCCTCATCCGTTGGCGTGTGAAAGTAGGGATCCTGGGAGATGTCCAGGAAGGGCAGCAGGTTCGTCTGCTCGCCGGTGGCGGCGATCTTGCGGACGTAGCTGTCCTCCCAGTCGGTGGAGAGCTCCAGGACCTCGGTGGAGCCGATGCTCACCTCCTGGAGGCGGCAGATGCCGTAGACCTTGCCGGAGTCCACGCCGGTGAGGCGGATCTCCGGATCCTCGATGCCGCCATAGATGCGCAGCAGCACCGCGCCCGGGATGTGCCCGGAGGCGGCGATGCGGGCGCTCATGGTGCCGTGGGCGTCCTTGCCGTAGCGGCCGGGATAGCGCCCGGAGTAGCGCGGGCGGCTGCCGCCGGGCTCCTCGGTGTCCATGGAGATCTCCGTGGGCACCGGGCGGCGCCAGGGCGTCAGGCCGAAGAAGGAGACCGGGCAGTGCAGCAGGCGGGCCTTGTCCAGCTCGCCCTTGCCGACGGACTCCACATAGACGCGCTTCTGGAACTCCTGGTCCCCGTAGGGGCAGTAGATCAGGAGCAGGGAGCCGGCCGCGGCGATCCAGTCCATGAGGGTCCGGTAGTTGGCGTAGGCGGGCGGCTCGAAGACCAGCTCGCCGGCCACGCTGCCCTGGGGCTCGGTGATCTCGTCCAGGGGCGTGAAGAAGCCGCGGCCCAGATCGCCGAAGGGCGGGGAGAGCTCATAGCCCAGGCCCTCGGGGAGGGTCAGCCAGGCGCCGCTCTCGCCGTTGAGACCGAAGCGGCCCCCGGCCGCGTTCTGCAGCCAGAATTGTCGGACATTGGGCACTGCTCAGACCCCCTTCCCGAGCTCGGCGTCGGCCCGGCGGATCAGGTAGTCCGCCTGGGACCGGGAGAGCTCCCTGGTGTTCACGGTGATGTTGACGGTGCTGCCGCCGCCGTTGCCGTAGGCGCCGGAGGCGTTCTCCGCCGCGGTGAGCACGCGCTCGCCCCGGTGGAGGATGGCGGGGTAGTTGTCGTATGGGACATAGTTGAGGCCGCCGGCGTGGCTTGGGCCGTTCACGGTGATGTGGCCGTTGGTCAGCTTGGCGATGGCGTCGGAAAACCAGGAGGTGAGTCCGGTCCATGCTGCCTTGAGCCCGGCCAGGATCTTTTCCACGATCTGGCTGCCGATGTCAGCCAGGCCGTCCAAATTGCCGTCGAAGCCGGAGATGAAGTCGGAGATCAGCTTGGGGATGGCCGCGATCAGATCGGGGATGTGGGTGATCAGGCCGTTCACCAGCTGGAGGATCAGGGTGGCGCCGGCGACGAGCAGCTGGGGCGCGTTCTCCACCAGGGCCGAGAGCAGCTGCTGCACGGCGTCCACGGCCACGGGGATCAGCGCGGGAAGGTCCGAGCTGATGCCGTTGATCAGGCTGGTGATCAGGGTGATGCCGGCGGTGAGCAGCTGCGGGGCGTTGTCCACGATGAAGCCCAGCAGCATGGTGACGATGGTGGCGGCCCCGTCGCCGATCTCGCCGGCGTGCTCGGTGAGCCCGTCCAGCAGCATCTGGATCAGGTCGCCGGCGGTGTCCAGCAGATAGGGGCCGGCCACCTCCAGCCCTTCCATGAGGGCCTCCAGGATGTCCGAGCCCAGGGAGACCAGGCCCGGCAGCTCGTCCCGGATGACGTTGGCGGCTTGGAGCAGATACTTTTTACACACGCCGGCCATGGCCTGGGTGTCGCCGGAGACGGACTCCAGGTCCTTGGCGAAGCCGTTGAGCAGCTCCGCGCCGGCGCCGGAGATGGACTCCAGGGCCGGCAGCAGCAGGCCGCCCAGGGCCGCCTTCGCGGCGGAGGCGCCCGCGTCCAGGCTGGTCATGTTCTCGGCCAGGGTGGAGAAGCGCTCGTTGATGAGATTGCCGTCGGCGTCCACGGCGGTGGCCGCCTCCTTGGCGAAGTCCACCAGCTTGCTCAGTCCGGCCACGGCCAGGGTGCCCATGGCCGCGGTTGCGGCGGCTCCGGCGGTGACCAGGGCGGCCGTGCCTTTCGCGGTGGCCGCGGCGGCCTTGCCGACAGCGCCCAGGGCCGAGCCTGCGATGTGGGCCGCGGACGCCAGGTCCTGGAAGCGGGGCGCCAGGTCCTGCAGTCGCTTCTTCAGCTGCTCCTTGGCGTTGGCCAGGGCCGCGGTGGCGGTGCGGGCGCCGGCGAGGGCGTCCCGGTTCTGATCGGCGGCCTGGGTGGCCTTGGCATAGTCCGCCCGGGCGTTGTTCAACTGTTTGCGGAGACGGTCCGCCTCCACGCTGTTCTCGCCGGTGGCGGCTGCCTGTTCCTCATAGGCCTGGGTCAGGGCGCGGACCTTTTCGGCCTGCTGCGCCTCCGCCTGGTCCAGGATCTTCTGCTTGGCGGCCAGGGCCTCGGCGCTGTTGCCGTTCTCGGCGAACTCCGCCGTGACTGCCTTCATCTCGCTCTGCAGGCCTGCCAGGTTGGAGTTGACGGCGGACATTTCCTGTTTGAAGGTCGAGGCGTCCAGAGTGATGGACGCGCCGATCTCGCGGATTGCCATTAGGGTTCACCTCCTGGTGAGTTATCGCCCCAGGGATCCGAGTCTTCCTCCTCCTGACGGGGCAGGACTGCCCGGATCATGTCGAAGGCGGTTCCGGGGCAGAGGAGGAGGGCGTCGATGGGCCGGAGGCCCAGGAGTCGAGCGCATTGCGCCAGATATCGAGGACGGAGGTCAGAAGCTCCGTTTTTTTTTGAGCCTCTTCCCGTTCCCGGAGGACCAGGTCCACTTCCTTCTCCGTCTCCGGATCCGGGATGTCCCGGTGGAAGCCCTGTTCCAGGGCGCGGCGCACCGCCATGCGGAGCCGGGCGTTGTCGCCGGCCATGACGCCCACGCGCAGCTCCTCGGCCGTGAGCATGGGCTGCTTGTCATAGCCCAGGGCCCGGCGCTGCAGCTCGCCCTGGGCGGCCATGAGCGCCGCCAGCCAGCAGCAGTTGCGCCAGCCCTCGGCGGTGGGTTCCAGGCAGTGGGTGGCCTCCAGGATATCGTCGCAGGCGCCGAAGCGGTCGTAGACCTGGAAAAGCGCCTCAGCGGTGAAGCTGAAGGCGTAGGTCCGGCCGTTGAAGTCGAAGTCGATGTGCTTCATGACGGGGTCCTTTCATGGTCAGAGGGCCGTGTCCGATCCGGACACGGCCCGAGGATCAGGTCTGGGTGGTGACGCCGAGGAGATCCATGATCCAGGCCTCGGCCAGAGCCTCGGAGGCGAACTCCTTGCGGAGGCGCCAGTCGCCGGTCTTGTCGACGCTGACGGTGAAGGTGATGTTGTTGTAGCCGGGGTTGATCTGGCCGCCCTGGGCGGTGGCCGCGTTCTGGGCCTCGTTGGCCGGGTTGGCGGAGATCTTCGGCAGGAAGGTGGCCCGCCAGACCACGTCGTCGCTGCCGCTGCGGATCAGGGGCTGGGTGAAGGCGTAGCAGCCGAAGGGGCTGGCGTCGTTCTGGTTGGAGTGCTCGATGTCAGAGCTGTCCACGGCGTGGCCGTAGATCTTGGCGTTGACGGTGAGCTCGTCCAGGGTGTTCTCGGCCACGAAGGTGCCGCGGAGGAACTTCTCGAAGTGGCGGAGGGTGACGTCGTCGCCTTCGATGTCGGTGGAGGAGGTCTCGTAGGTCAGGGTGCCGAGACGGGCGGCGCCCATCTCTTCCACGTCGGTGTAGGTGGGGTGGCCGGAGTCGGGCTCGGTGGCGATCTTCGCCCACCAGCTGCGCTGCATGCCCACCGTCACCTTGTACTGTTTCTTGCGGGAAGTGATGCTCATGGGAGGTTTTCTCCTTTCGTTGTGTTAAATCAGAGGCCGACGGCGTCGCAGTAGGCGTTGAAGCCGGTCTCCAGCTGGCCGAGGAGCTCCTCCTCGGTGGATGTGACGGTCTGCTCCATCCAGTGGCGGCCGGGGATCCGGCTGGTGCCGTGCTCCAGGATCCAGGCCACCTCGGCGTTGGTGCCGCTGTAGGAGCCGCCCTTGCCGCCCTGGGCCCGGGCCCGGCGCTTGCCGGTGGAGCTCTTGGGGTGCTTCTTGTCGTTCGGGCCCACCAGGGCGTAGACGGTGCCGCCCCGGGAAGATTTCCGCTTGACCTCGATGGAGCCCAGCAGGGAGCCGGTGATCGTCTGGAACAGGCCGGAGATGGTCTCCTGCATCTTGTCCTTCAGGGTGTTGGCCGCTGGCTCGATGATGGCCCAGAGCTCGTCGTCCGAGATCCGGGAGAGGCTGGCGTAGGACACGCTGAGCCGGTCCAGGCCGTCGATGTGGAAGTTCATCATCCGGGCATCAACTCCAGCGTGATGATCCCCCGGAAGAGGGCCAGATCGTCGTCCCAGACGGTGTCCTGCAGGTCGTAGCCAACGCTGTTGGCGTCCAGGAGATCCAGGACGTCGTCAAGGAGCTCGTCGTCCTCCGCCTGCCAGTAGACGTCAATCTGGACCCGTGGGAAGCGGCCCACGCCGCTGTCGTCGCCGCGGATCAGCGAGTAGCCGTACTTGCGGAGCACGATGTAGCGGGTCTTGCCGGCGGGGGCCGCCCAGCGGTAGACCTCCGGGGTGAGGGTCTTAAGCAAGGTCCTCAGGTTTGCATAGGTCATAATTGGCCTCCTCTCGGCGGAGCGTCAGGTTGGTGACGGGCAGGCCGTCCTCGTCGGTGGTGGCCTGCGCCTCCTCGATGCGGTAGAGGTGCGGATCGCCGCCGAGGAGGGCGTACATGGTTGGCAGCACGTCCTGGCCCATGGGGATCTGCACCATGCGGTCCGCCCGGGAGCCGGCCTGGAGGGCCTGCCAGTAGCGCCGGTGGAAGACGGTGAGCTCACAGCAGAGATGCTCCTGCCAGGGCATCAGGCGCCCGTGGAAGGGTGCGCCGAAGCCCTCCGGCGGGATGCAGACGCTGAGCCGTCTGTCATAGATCATGGCCAGTCCTCCATTCCGGCGAAGGGATTGGGCTTGGTGGCCTTGGAGACCTGGCGATTGTGCAGCATGCGCTGCAGCATCAGGGGCTTGTCCTGCTGCTTCACCCGGCCGCGATAGAGCCAGGCGGCGTAGCTGACCAGCAGGTCCAGATCGTCCAGGCCGCCCTTGAGAACGATCCCAGCGTCGTGCAACTGCTGCTGCGCAGTATCGAGCTTGGCCTGCAGCAGAGCTGCCAAGCGGTCGTCCAGGTTTTCGGGCAGGAGGCCCAGGTCGGTGCAGAGCATGACAATTTCAGGCTCGTAGGTTGTGGCGCTCATGGGGTGAGCCTCCCTTCTGTTGGTGTGGTGTCCGGTCCGGACACGAAAAGGCGGGCGGCGCCGCCCGAAGAGACGGGCCGGGCGCCGCCCGCGGGTTCATGCGCGGATCAGAGGGTCAGGACTCAGGAGCCCTTCTTGCAGGTGACGACCACGAAGCCGCCCTGGGCGACCACGTCGGCGTCAGCGGTGACCTCGCCGCGGACGGTCAGCAGGCCCTCGCCGAACTTGTAGCCGTCGTTGACCTCCACGTCCATGCCGCCCCAGATGGGGAGCTCGCAGTTAAGCGGGTTGCCATAAAACATGGCCTTCTTGGCGGTGGTGGTCATCGTCAGGTCGACCAGCGCCGCGACGTCGTTGGACAGGCAGTAGCGGCAGCTGAGGCCATTGTTGTCCTTGATGATGCCGGTGCTGGGGCTGTCGGGATCGGGCTGGATGCTGTAGACCGGCAGGTATTCGTTGGTGCCGCGCACGGCCGCGAAGGCCTTGAGGTCCTTCTTGTTGAGGAAGAGGCAGGCCTGGCCATCCACGCCCTCGTCGCCGCCGTAGGCCAGGATGATGTTGGACAGGAGGTCGGCAGTGAAGGCGGGGGCGCCGGTGGTGGCGGTGCTGGCCAGGGTGATGGCGTAGGTGTCGCACAGGGAGCTGGCGGGGATGGCCGCGGCGATCAGGGCGTTCAGGCGCTTGCGCAGAGCGCGGCGGCTGGACTCGGTGACCTTCTCCTCATAGTTGAGGGGGCTCTGCTTGCGGATCTCCTTGGAGACGTAGCCGACGACGCCGTAGTTGGCCGGGGTGAAGGTCACGGCGGCGAAGGTGGGCTCGCTCTCGGTGGGGGCGCTGCCCTCGGTGATGGAGGCGGTGGTGGCGTCCGCGGTCAGGGCGGCCACCTTGTACTGGGCCATGCCGGTGGCGTCCACCAGCTTGACCAGGTCGCACATGGCGGAGGGCTTGGCCACGGGATCGTTGATGCCGTCCACGCCCACGGGGCCGATGACGCCGGTGGAGGTGGAGACGACGGCGGCCCGGATCAGGCTGCGGACGTTCTCGTAGGTGTGCTTGCCGGTCCGCTTGAAGTCCTCAGCGGCCCGGAGGGACATGCGGTGATTCATGGATCTTTTCTCCCCTCTGCGGCGGGACCGTGCCTCGCCGTCTTCGTTCTCTTCGCCGTCGTCTTCGGCGGCGGGCTCGTCCAGGGCTTCCTCCTGGGCTTTCTCGGACTCCTCGATCTGGCCGATGAGATCCTGGATCTCCTTCTCGACGTCTTCGAGGACCTGCTTGGCGACCTCTTCGGTCTTCTCCAGCTCGGCGACGGCTTCCTCGACGGCGGCCATTTCCTCCTCGGTCTTGGCCTCCTCGATGGCTGCAGCCAGCTCCTCCTCGCGCGTCTTGAACTGCGCCAGGATGCCGCGCTGCTCCGTGGCCTTCGCTTCCTTTTCGCTGAGCTTCTTCCTCAGCAGCAGGGTCTTCAGTGCCATTTTGCAATACGCTCCTTCAAAGCAGATTTCCGCGCGGCGAGCTGCCGGCTGCGGATGGTGTTTATATCGTCCTTCCGGGCCTGCGCGGAGGTCTCCGCGTAGGCGGGGAAGGTAACGACCGAAACTTCATAGAGGACCACGTCCCGGATGATCCAGAGATCGGAGCCGTCGGGCCGGTGCTCATAATCCTCGGCCACGATATCAAAGCCGAAGCTGCACTGGGTGACGTCCCCGCGCTGGACCCGGTGGTAGAGGTTCATGGCCTCCTGGTCCTCGGGGTTGATCTTGATGCTGCCGTAGAGGCCCCGGTCGTCCTCGCGGAGCTCCAGGGTCCCGGCGGTGGTGCGGCCCAGGACGATCCGGGTGTCGTGATCGGCCAGGGCGCGGATGTCTCCGCCCAGGGCGGAGGTGAAGGCGCCGGGAGCCACCTGCTCGATGGCGCCGGGCCAGATTTCATAATCAGAGTTGAAGACGGCGAAGTAGCCCTCGATGATGGGGCCGCCTTCGGCCTCCCGGGTCTGGAAGCCCGTCTCGATGCTGCGCACCTGCCGGCGCTGCGGGCGTTCGTTTTTCATGCGTTGCCTCCTTTGTCGTTGTCGTTGCCGCTGAGCTTGGACTGGTCGGCGATCGCTCCCAGAGGGATGTAGTTCTCCAGGATCGTCAGCTCGTCCAGGCCCTCCTTCGGGCTCAGGCCCATCCAGTTGCGGACCTCATTGCCGGTCATCAAGCCCCGCATGGAAAGATTCAGGGCGATGTTGGCCAGCTCCTGCAGGTCGTAGGCGTAGAGGCTGCGGGCGTTCAGGCGGAAGTATTCGTCCGGCGAGAGCAGCAGCTTCTTGGTCAACTCCTGCTGGATCACCGTGACGTAGTACATGAACTTGGTCCGGATAAAGGCGTTGTGCTCGCCCTTGGAGAACTCGCCCACGCCCACCACATAGCCGGGGACGCCCACGATGGCTGCCACGTCCCGCTTGTCCAGCTCGATCCCGTCCTTGATGGCCAGATCCGTCAGGCTCAGGGGCCGGACCTGGGAGACGGTGAGGAGATCCGCGGGGATCACCAGGGGAGCCGAGGGGTCAGAGCGTTTGAGGTAGGAATCCACAAAGCGCTGCCGGGCGTCGTCGTCCGAGAGATCGCTGTCCGCGTTGACGGCCACGATCATGGGCGGCTTGTACTCGCTGGACATGTAGGCCAGCTTGGTGGCGCCGGTCTGCATGATGGAGTCCACCACCTGCTGCAGCTGCACCTGCAGGCCGGCACCGTGCCAGGGCTCCTTCAGATCCGGCCGCAGGGCGAAGTGGAGCACCTCGTCCGGGTCGAAGGCCAGGCCCTTCCAGACGATCTCGTAGGGCTCGCCGTCGGGCCGCAGCTGCGCCCGGGCGCCGGGCATGGGGATCAGGTCGGCCAGATAGCCGGCGGCGGTCCTGGGCAGGACGAAGGCGTCGCCCTGCAGCAGCATGGTGGCGGTGATCCAGCCCATGAGGGTCTGGCGGGTGCCCAGGCTCCAGGGGACCACGTCCACCTTCCTGGCCAGGGCGTCCCGGACCCGGGTGTCGCCGCTGGGGCCGTTCTTCATCAGCTGGATGGTCATGGTGGAGACCATGTCGGAGATCCACCAGACGGCAGCGGCCACCTCCGGCGCGTCAGAGAGCCGGTGGTAGCCCGCGGGGCAGATCACGCCGGAGCTGCTGATCTGCAGGCCCACCAGACTCAGAGAGTCGGCGCTGCGGGTCTGCACTTTAACTTTGGCCATGATCAGGCCTCCTTTTTCTCAGGTTTCAGCCAGCGGTCCACGTCGCTGGCGCGGCCGCTGTGGATCAGGAGCCGGGTGGCCGCGAAGACCGAGGCGTCGAAGACGTCGATGCGGTTTGTTGGCTCGATCTTGTCATAGACCACCACGTCGTCCTCCTTCTCGACGGCGAAGATGTTCCCCGCACAATACTCGAAGGGCTCCGCGTGGCAGTAGTAGAGCTGGCCGTTGAGGACCTTCTTCTCGATGTGGCGGAAGCCCTGGCTCTTGAGGTAGTGGAGCTGGGGCTGGTCCACGATGCGAAAGCCGGCATGCTTCATCAGCTCCATGTACTCCGGCGCGAACTTCCGGTCGTGGCCCACCTGGGTGATCTTGAAGCCCAGGGAGCGCATCTTGCGGTACCAGGCCACGGGCTCGGCCAGGTTGGTGCTCCGGTCGTTGGACATGTCCAGCCAGCCGTCGTCCATCCAGCCGAAGAGGGGGATCTGATCCCGGTCGGCCTTCTCGGCGGCGGCGGTGATCGGAAACCAGCAGTGCGGGATGATGATGAGCACGTCCTTGTATTCGCCCGCCAGACAGGCCGCCGTCAGGTCGTGGAGCCGGGCCAGGTCGGAGCCGCCGTACCAGCGGACCGGGAGCCTGGCCAGCTCCTCCATGGTCCAGCTGTACTGCCGGTCGGAGGCCCGGAAGAGGTCCAGGTCGAAGTAGGCCCGGAGGCTGGCCACGAAGACATTGAGTCGGCGGGAGAGGAACTCCTTCCGGGTCTGGGGGTCGTTCTGGGCCTGCAGCGCCGCGGCCATGATCTCCTCGGGACGCACGGTGACGCCCCAGGAGGGGTTCGCCATGCGCTGCACCAGGGGGTTGAGATAGTCCACCTCGCCCCGGTCGTCCTGGGGCGCCCGGGCGATGAAGACGAAGATCCGGTCGGCGTCGGCGCCGCGGATCTGGCCCCGGACCACCTTGCTGCAATAGGACATGCGTTGGCTGCAGAAGCCGGTGCCGTCGTCGCCGGCGGTAGTGGTGGCCAGGATCAGCCGGTTGCCGTAGGCAATGGTGGCGTCCTTCAAGCGGGAGTAGGGCGTGGAGTTGCGGTACAGCTCCAGCTCGTCCAGGTGGATGATGTTGGCATTGAAGGCGTCGAAGATGTCTGGCTTGTAGGCCAGAGCCTGGAAGTCGATGCTGCCATGCTCGCCCACGCGGCCGGAGTAGCTGTGGCCCAGGGAGCTGTCCAGCTCCCGGAAGCCGTGGATCGGGTCCTCCCGCTGGGTCAGGCCCAGCCGGTGCAGGTTGTAGCGGAGGAAGCCGAAGCCCTCCATGTTCTGCTGCAGGGAGCCGGCCACGGTCTTGATCTTGGAGCCGGAGTCGGCGTACCAGAGGCCGAAGGCCCAGGTCAGCGCGGTGGCGAAGGGCGTCTTGCCGTTTTTCCGGGCCAGCATCAGGAAGGCCTCCTGGAAACGCCGGATCCGGGTGCCGGGCAGGTAGAAGCCGCCCAGGTTGTAGCAGACGAAGAGCTGCCAGGGCTGCAGGAGGAAGGGACGGTTGCGCAGGGGCAGCGCGTCCAGATCCTCGCCCTGTTGGTGGACGAAGAGGGTCTCGATGGTGACGATCAGAAACTCCGGGAGCTCCCCGTCGAAGTCCCAGCGGGGATCCTCCAGATCCGCGAGGAAGCGCTTGCAGGCCGCCTGCACGTCCTCGCAGGCGTAGGGCGCAGCGGCGTACTCCCTGGCGTAGGCCAGGACCGCCGCGAAGTGGGGACCGGTGCGCCGGATCATGGCGCAGCCTCGGTACCCGGTTCGGACACGCTGGCAGCCGCGCGGCTGCGCAGGCCCTCCAGCACCGCCGAGAGGGCGGGGGAGGAGCTCTGGGGCTCTGCCGCCGGGGCGGGATCCTGCCGCCGCTGCAGGCGCTTGAGCGCCTTCGGCGTCAGGCCCAGGGCGTCCCGGTGCGCCAGGATGTCCCGGCGCTGCTGGGTGATCACCGCATAGAGGGGATCCGTGGGAGAGGGCGGGGTGTCCTTGTCGGGCGCTGTGGCTTTCCAGAGCTTCATGGTCCGGCTGAGCTCGCGCTCCAGGATGCAGAGCTGGTGGATCTCGCCGGCGAAGGCCGGGTCGTAGATCCCCAGCGCCTCCAGGGCCTCGGTGTACTTCGCCTCCGCGCTGCGTTTGCTGTTGCTCATGGGTCCGGCTCCTCCTTCTTGCGCCGCTTGTCCAGGTAGGCGATCATGGCCAGCTCGGTCTCACTGAGCCGCCAGGCTGTGATGTTTGCCTTCTCGGCTGCCGCCTTCTCGGCTGCCGCCTTCTCGGCTGCCGCCTTCTCGGCTGCCGCCGAGGTGGAGAGCAGCCAGCCGCTGCCGAAGATCGAGGTACCGCTGCTGCGCTGGGAGTCCAGACCGGAGATCCGCAGGCAGTCTGCAGCGGGCAGCTCATAGGCCACACCGTAACGGGAGAAGCGGGCCACCATGCTGGCCGTCAGGATCTGGTCCGGGTAGGTGTACTTGGGCACACTCTTGTGCAGCGCGGCCAGGTTCTCGGCGTTGGCGGAGGCGATTCGCCGGAAGAGCTCCGGATCGGATCGGACGCGCACCGTCGGCGGCTCCAGGTTCGTCACGAAGCTGGTGTTGACCTCTGCGCCGTTTGCGTAGGTCACCGTCACGCCCAGGGGGATGGTGGTCACCTCCGCAGCCGGCTGCGAGAACAGAGTCAGCGTCGGCGCGAAGAGAAAGAAGCGGATCCCGCGGCGGGTGTAAAAGCGCAGGATCTGCGAGAGGATCGAGAAGGGCGGGTTGTCTACCACCACGGCGCCGGGCGGGTAGTGCTCGCGCTCATAATCGCCGCCGGGGTAGAAGGGACGGAGGAAGAGCGCCGGGTCCAGAGCATAGCGCTCGGCCACATAGGCGGCCACCGCGTCGTAGACGTTGGGCGGCGTGTAGCAGTCGTCCGTGGTCTTCTTGCTCTTGAACTTGTCCACGAAGGACCGGTATTCGTCATCCTCCCAGCCGGGAATCAGCAGCTCGTCCATGGCTCACCTCCGGGGTTGGCCCTTGTGCCAGCGGTGCTGGCGCCGAGCCTTGCTCTGGCTGTCGTGGATGTACTCCGCCACCGGGCAGGCCGCCTCCCTGGCGGCCTGCAGCGCCGCCTTCTCGGCGGCGATCTCCGCCAGCCAGTCGGCGCGGCGCTTGCAGTCAGCGTGGCAGCTGGGCCGCGTCTGGGTGCCAGGGCGGCGCTCGGTGCAGCCGAGGCAAGGGTTGGGTGTGCGTTTCACGTCCGCGATCTCCTCCGCGATTCGCGTCCGCGTCCCGGGCGCGGGTCGCGGGCGAGAACTTGATATTTAAGCGCGGCGGTCGGCCGGATCGGCGCCGCCGAAAAATTTTTCCGCCGCGTGTGCGTGTGGTCCCCCGCCCAGCTGCAAGCGGCCCCAGGTCTGAGAATCAGACCCCGGGGGGGATCGTCCGGCGCCGCAGCGCCTCGCCGGTCGGCGAGAGCTTCCCGCTAATCCGGTCGTGCATGGCGTCGTGCGCTTCCAGGCTGAGCGCGATCAGGTTCCAGCGTTCGTAGGCGTACTCCGGGTAGTCCTCCGCCGGCCAGATGTGGTGGACGTGCGTGGCCTCCACGCGCTTGCCGTAGCGCTTGGCCCACTGGCATCGGAAGCCAGCTTCGCGGAGCACGCGCTCGCGCAGCCGGCGCCAGCGGCGGTTTTTGCGGGAATAGTCGAAGCTCATAGGCAAAACAAAAAGCGCCACCGTGTCGATCTGCTCAAAGCAGATGCACGATGGCGCTGGGCGTCTCAGGCCGCTGGCCGGTGTCGGTTGTGATGGTCAGGTCGAAGGACCTCTTGCAGCAGCTGCAGCGGACATTGGCCCGCGTGAGCTGGGTGTCGGGATAGATGCGGATGCCCTTGATGGACTTGCCGCATACGGGGCACACGAGCGCCCCGTCCGTTTTCACCTGTATTTTAGCATTTTGCGGCCGCGTGGTAAACCACCTTCCTCTCACGGTTCTAAGAATAATATAGGTTTCGAGCTGCGAAAAGATAAGAAAAGGTCAGCGGCGCCGGCGTCGGCGAGCCCTGGGACGCTCGTACTTGTCCCAGCCGGGCGCGAGATACTTGACCACCTGCCAGACGCTGTACTGATCCTTGCCGCGCTGATCGAGCAGGGAGATCCCGCCCTTCGGGACGCGCACGGTGGTGTCCTCCTCCACGCGAAAGGTCTCGACCTCGGGCTGCTGGAGGTTTCTGGTGTAGCTCCAGGAGCGCTGACCAATCTTGTCGCCGCCCTCCTTTGCGAGGTAGCGGGCCAGGCCCTCATAGCTGTGCTCCTTGTCGATCTTGAGCTCCCGGATCTCCACGCGGCCCCAGGGCCAGAGCTTCTGGATCAGCTCGAAGTCATCGCCGCAGGCGTTCACAACGCTGTGATGGTGCCAGCGGCCATCGCCGTGCTTGTGCTCGGTGTTCCAGATCATCTTGAGCTCCTTCCCGCCCAGGATCCGGGCGGCGGAGAACTTTCGGCGCCAGGCTTTGAGACGGTCGGAGGCTTCCTTCCGGCTGGCCGGGAGATACTCCTCGGCATAGGTGAAGACCGGCAGCAGATCACCCGGCCGGAAGTTTGCGGCGATCAAGAGCTCCAGCTTTTGATAGGAATAGATCCGGTTCATCCGCTTCTGGGCCTCGCTGCTGGCCTTGCTCTTGGCGGCGCGGGCGGCGGGCCCGTCCTTGGTGGTGATCCTCGGATAGATCGCCTCCACCACCAGGCTGCCCGCCACGATGATCTTCTTTGTGCGATTTTTGGCCAACGCCATAGCCTCCTTTTGATTGGCTTATGGCGCTGGCCCTGGATGGCGCTGGCCCTATTTGTGATAGCGGCACTCGATGCTGCCGCAGGATCTGACGCCCTCGCGCTTGAGGAGGTTCGCCGGGTAGGCCACCTCCACGCCGCATCTGCAGTGGCAGACCCAGCAGATCCGGCCCGCGCTGTCCCGCTGAGAGTACGGCCGCAGCACGATCAGATCGCCCACGCGCAGGCCGGTCAGATCCTGGATCGGGGCCTCGGTGGGAGCTCGCGGGAAGCGGCGGTACTCAAACACACGGCGCCGCCTCCTCCTCAGTCTTCGGCTCGATGGCAGCCGCCCGGGCCGCGGTGGCCAGGCGGTCGGCCAGGCCCTCGGCGTAGCCGGCGGAGTAGATGGCGAAGAGGTAGGTGTTCAGCTCCGGGACGGACATGTTCTTCACCTTCCGCGCGGTCTCGCCGGTGATCATGTCCGGGATCCGTTTAGGCATCGGGATCGCCTCCTAACTTTGGAATGTTGCGCAGCCGTACGCGCTGCAGGAAGTCCTCCTCCCGGATACCGTTGCCGCAAAACCAGGCGCCGGTCGGGTAGATCGAGAGGAGGCTGCAGCACCCTTGCAAAGAGTCTTCCTGCTTGGTCCACCAGTAGCAGTCCCTGCAGCGGACCACGTCCCGGACATCGGCGGCGGGAAAGGCCTCAATGACAGAGACGATGCCGTAACGGTCCACCAGATCAAACAGCGGGTCGCTGCGGAGGTGGGCAACAAAGGCCTCGCGGTCGATGTACTCAGGCATCGTCGACTTCCTCCTTATCCCGCAGCTGCTCGCGCAGTTGATCGTTGTCCTGTTTCAGGTCCATGCACTTGGCCGTCCATGCCTCATTATGCTGCTGGCACAGATCTGCCCATGTTTTGTTCATCTCGTGGGCAAGATCCAGCAGCGACTGATATTTCCGGCGCCACGCGGCGTCGTTGCAGAGCGCGAGGATAGCGCAGACGATGGAACAAGCAAAAAAGATCCAGGACTCAGGCATCGGTCTTCACCTCCTGATCCGGCGGCCGGCGTGCAAACCAGTCCATCATCTGGGAGGCGCAGGCCGGGCAGAGATCCACGCCGCGGGCAGATCTCAGCACATTTCTGGGAAGCTCAGGAACGGGCATGGGCAGTTCCGCATCGAAGCGGCTTTCGGCGTCGTCGATCCGAGCACCGCAGCGGTCGCAAATCATGACCATCATGTGTCGTCTCTCTCCTTCCGCTTGGGAACTTTGACGGAGACCGCCGTGGTGGAGACGCGGCGCTTGAAGAGGTCGAGAAGGAAGTCCGCATATCCCGGGACGCGCAGCTGGGTGCGCAGGGCATCAGCTGCGATGTGCAGCGTGGCGATGATCAGCGGGAGGTCTTCATTGGGCGCAGCGTTGACGATATCCACTATGGCTTCCGTGTAATGATTGGCGCCTTCATTCAGAATCTCCAGCCAATCGGACTGGCCGGCAAGGAAGGCACGGGTGGTATAGGCTTTCGGGTCAAGCATCGGTCTGCTCCTCCTTTTCCCGGAGGCGGGCCCGGAGGCACATGTTCTGCTCCGCCAGGCTCCGGATCCGCTTACTGTAATTCATGGATTGGGTCACCAGCCGGCTCTCGAAGTTCTTACGCTGGCTGCGGATCTCCGCGCTCCAGTATTTCCGGATCCGGAGCAGCCGCCGGCGCCAGGCCAGGTGATTGGCCAGTGCTGCGGCGAAGAGGCCCAGCCAGGCCAGGATGATCAGGATGGTGTAGATGGTCTCAGTCATGGGGCGCCTCCTGTCTCAGATAGTCAAGCCACCAGTCCCGCTGCTTGAGCAGATCGGGATGGAAGCGGGAGGAGAAGTCGATCAGCAGGCCCTTCTTCTTGAGCTCGGCCTGGACCTTGAGAAAGATGAGATCTGTCAGGGCCGTCTCCTTGGAGGCCATGTACTCGGCGATTTCCTCGTCGCTCATCCGCCGGAACATATCGCCCACGGATGGCGTTTCCGCCGTGCATGGGCCGAGGACGCACAACGACTCATAGCCGGGTTCGGCGAACTTGGTGCAGTGCAGGTCCTCCGTGCAGTAGATACAGGGGTACCACTTGCTCATTCACTCGCCCTCCTCTGCAACGGCAATGAGGTGTGCTAACAGGAGACCAAGGCTCGAATACTTGCGCGGCTCTTTTATCCAGCGAATCATTTCGTCAAACAATTCCTCTCGAAATTCACCGCCCCATCCTTCGTTGCCCGCTTTTTCTTCGAGCTTTTCAAGGCGGTCGGCCATCTTTTTTACACTCACGATTTTTCCTCCTCAGCTGAGCGCTTGCGCGGGCACCACTTCGGAGTCCGCTTAAGCGGGAACTCGCCTGGATGGCGGAAGCAAATGAAGCCCGGTTCTTTCAGCAGCTTGTGGGACTCGAAGAACTCGTCGATGTAGCGCTTGTCGGGATGGCCGCACCGGCACTCGGTTCGGACCGTTCCAAATTTGTGGCGCGTTAAGAGGTAGAAGCACGTCGGGCATTTACAGCTTTCCATCTTGCTGACTCCTTTCACCATGAGAGCAAAAATCCTCCAGGCCGAGGGCGGTGGTGCAGAGACCGTTGAAGTTTTCGCAGGAGATCCAATTTGGCCCGAAGCGAGCAAACCGGCAGTCCCGGCAGCGGACGACGGGGACGACATCGGCGGCGGGAATAGATTTGAGGCGGCTGATAACAAAACGCTCCGCTTGCTCAGGCGTGAAAGCCTCCTGGTCAAAACATCCAACACCGTGCCGCTGGATTTCAAGGATTGCCGCATCACGTGAGAGATAATCAGTCATCGCTCTCGTCCTCCTCCTTGCAAGGCTTTGAAAGGTTGTTGCAAGGTTCTGCCGGGGCGGCGTGAGATGATGGCGCCGGGCTCCAGGCCAGCACCTTATCCTCGGCGGGGCTTCCGCCCTCAAAGGCGGTCCAGTAGCCGCCGGCATCCCACCAGAGCACCTCATAGTCGGGATCGAAGTCCCGGTAGGAGCACCAGGTCACATAGGGGCCAGCCTCGGAGGGCTCGCCGGTCTGCCAGGCGGGCACTGTTTTGGCGGTGTCCGTTCCGGGTACAGCTGCGGGCACCGGCGGCGCCACCTGGAAGGTCTCGTCAAAGGCGTTCGGGTTCGGGAGGCGGAGCCAGTTGGTGAACTGCTGGGCGATGCCGGTGAGCTCCGGGCCCTCCGCCATTCTGCCGAGGATGCTGGCAGGCTTGCGGAAGACGCTGCCGCCCCAGTAGACGGCCGGGGTGTACTTCGGGCCGGCGTTGGTGAGCCCGTAGAGCAGGAGCAGCTCCCGGGTCGGCGGGGTGACGCTGCGGCCTTCCCAGCGGACCACCGGCAGCGGCTCCTCCTCCGGCTCGTCCTCGTCGTCCTCGTCCTCGCCCCAACTCTCACCGAGGGCTGCACGGTTGAGGGCGATGGTGCAGAGCATGTCATAGACCTCGGTCCAGGTGCGGAAGATCGGCGTGTCGATGGTGAGGCTTTCCAGCTCCAGGCCTTTGGGGCTGCCATTGTAGCTGGGAAGCTCGCCGCCCCAGGCACCGCGGTGGCGGAAGCGCAGCTTGAGACGCTCGATCCCTTCGCTGCGGGTGTTCACCGGAGGGGAGTTCAGCTCACACAGAAATTCCTTGGCCCGCTGGGTCAGCATCTCGAAGAAGGTGTCGTCCTCTTCCTGGCGCTCCTTGAGATAGGCCTCGGCGTCGAAGCTGCTGCGGGTGAGCTGAGCCGGCGGATCCTGGCGCGGAGTCTTGGCCCGGTTGATCCGTTCCTCCAGCTGCTTCTCGGTCAGATCGTTGACGCCTTTGCCCAGGGTGCGGTAGACATCGTGCTGGATCTGCTCCGGCTCCTGGCTGAGGCGGTAGGCTGCGGTGATTCCCAGCTCGCCGGCGTTGAAGTGCTCCACGAGAGAAGGGGCCAGGTGCTTGCCGATGGCCTGCAGCCGTCCGATCTGGGTCTTGCTCAGGCCGATCATTTTGGAGATCCACTCCCGATGACGGCCCGGGAAGTGATAGCCCTCAGCCTCCAGACGGCGAAGGCAGTCCGCCAGGCCGTTGACGTCCCGGAGGAGATCCGCCGGCGTCTTGGCCCGGTTGTCGGCGTTGCCCAGGATCAGCTGCAGCTCCCGGAGAGCGACGCTGCCGTCCGTCCGGTCGATGATGCAGGGGACGCCGTTGGAGAAGGCCCCGGGATCCCGCTGCAGGATCTGGCCGATGGCTGCATAGCGCCGGTGGCCGGAGATCAGACCATAGTGGCCGGCACCCAGATCCTTGACGCGGGGAGGCTGCTGCAGGCCCACCAGCTCGATGTTGCGGGCCAGGTCCTCGATGCCGTCCATGCTGTAGCCGTTCTTGGGATCGGGGATCAGAGAGGCGTAGGGTAGGTAGCTGATCGTGTCCCGGCTGGTGTCCGGTCCGGACACGTCCTTGAGGACTGCGGAAAGATCGAAGGCCATCTCAGTACCTCCCTTCCGCGATGCGCCCGGCGAAGGTCTTGTAATCATGGCAGGCGCCGGACTTGGGGCTGGTGATGTAAAGCGGGGCCTGGCGGTAGGTCATGGCGTCCACCATGGTGCTGCGCCGGATCCGCGGGAAGACGTGCAGCAGGCTCTCCCGCAGGGTGGCCAGGGCATTCGTGTTCTCGGCGCTCTCGTACCACATGACCGGCAACAGGCCGGCGATCCGGAGATCCGGGTTGATCTTGCGCATGTTGGAGATCTGGCGGGCGAGGTTGGCCAGGCCCCGGAGGGAGAAGGCGTCCAGCTTGATGGGGATGATCACCTCGTCCGCCGCAAGCAGCGCCGCAGCCGCGGCCGCGTTGAAGGCGGGCGGGCAGTCGATGAGCACGAAGTCGTAGTCCTTGAAGCTGCCGGCGGCCTTGATCTCCGCCAGGACCTCCACCCAGGCGGAGCCGTTGGCGGCCTTGGAGAGATCCAGGTCCATGAGGCTGTCGTCCGCGGGGAGCAGATCCACCGCGGGGACGGTGCTGGCGCTGATCGTCTGGTGCGCCTCGAAGTCGGCGGTGAAGCTGGTGCGCTCGATGGCCGGGGTGCGCAGCAGGGTGGCCAGGCTGTGGCCCTCCCGGCCGCCGCCCAGGAACTCGGTTGCGTTGGCCTGGCTGTCGGCGTCGATCACCAGGACGCGCTTCTGGTGGAAGTGGGCGAGGTCCGCGGCCAGGTTCACCGTGGTGACGGTCTTGGCCACGCCGCCCTTGAGGTTCATGATGGCAATGGTTTTCAATTCGTTTTTCCTCCTTGTCGTTGTGTCCGATCAGAACGGCAGGTCCTCGTCGTCTTCCCCGGCTTTCATCTCGTAGAAGACGCCCTGGCCGTCGATGGCGGTCTTGTTTTTCTCCGCCTCCTTGCGGAGCTTATCCTCCCGGTTCCGGTCCATGGCTTGCACGCGCTCCCGGGAGGCCTTCTCGTCCGTGCCCTCCACGGGCGGGACGTAGGTGAAGCGCATGTGGTGTGGGTCGAAGTGCAGGACGATCCGCCCGATGGCGTCGTCCTTGTTCTTGGCGATGATCAGGACGCGGTTGGAGTCCCGGTCCTTCACGTTGGAGAGGTCAAGGAGCAGGATGATCTCACCGTCCTGCTTGAGCTGGCGGCTCTCGCGCAGGTCATCCATGGAGATGTACCGGCGCTCGCCCTTCTTATCCAGCTCCGGTACCGTGACCTGGCTCAGGCCGATGACGGTGATCTTGAGCTCCTGGGCCAGACGGTGCAGCGACATAGAGACCTCGGTGACCACGTCGTAGCGGCTGCGCTCCCGGGAGGGGATCAGCTGGACATAGTCCACGAAGATCACATCGAAGCCGCGGGAGATGGTCTTGGCCCGGATGTCGTCCACCGTGTACCGGGCGGTCTCCAGGATCCGGAGGGGCAGCTTCTCGCCCCGGCCGCCGGCATTGATGATCCGGGCGATCTCGTCCCGGCTCAGGCGTTTCTGCTTCACGCGCCGGAGAGGGACGTCCGCGTCGTTGGCGGCCAGGCGGTTGGTGACGCTGGCCAGGCTGGTCTCGTAGGAGAAGAAGCCCACCCTCTTCCCGGCCTTCGCCATGCTCAGGGCGAACTGCAGGGCCAGGGCGGTCTTGCCCACGGAGCTGTCCGCGCCGAGCACCACGAAGTCCCCGGGCCCCACCATCAGGCGCTCATTCATGGCCGGGATGCCCCAGTCCAGCCAGTCCGGCGGGGCTTTGTCCATCTGCCTGTCCAGCAGCTCATGGAGCAGCTCGCCGTAGCTCCGGTCCCGGTCGGCCTGGTGTTCCACCAGCAGGCCCGCGGCCTCGCTGAGGATCTCCCGGGCCCGGGAAAGATCCGTGCCGACACTGACGATCTGCATGCAGGCCTCTTGGATCCGGCGCAGCTGCGCCTGATCCTTGAGGATCCGGGCGTACTCCAGGACGTTGGCCGAGGTGGGCGTGTTCTGCATCAGCTCCGCCAGGCGCTGGCGGTAGTCCGGGCCGCCCAGGCGAGACTCCACGATCACCGGGTCGATGACCTGCCGGTCCAGCCAGAGATCCCGGAAGGTCTCGAAGATCCGGCGCTCCAGGGTGCCGGGGAAGTCCTCCGGGCTGAGGATGTCCATGACCTCCGGGACGCACCGTGCGTCGATCAGCATGGAGCCCAGCACCGCCTCGGCGGCGGTGGCGGCGGTCACCATTGTTCACCCGGCAGGGATCTGTCCGCGGGGAGATCCTCCCCGCCTTCCTGCTCCTGGAAGTCCTCCCAGCGGCGGTTGCGCAGCCAGCGGCAGGCGTAGGGGATGCCGACGCCGCGCTGCCATTCGTCCGAGGTTTTGGCTCGGTCAAGCGCAGCACTCATGACCCGCATGAGTTCGCGGTCTGGTTTCAGCTTGTCCCACTCGCGCCTGGCGCCGGCCTTGTCCTCGTGCCGGGGATAGGCCAGCCAGAAGCGCTCGAAGATCTCAGGCTCCCACGCGGCCCCCTGGGGGGCTTTGGGGGGATTGTTCTCTTTCTTGTTAGATTTATTATTCTCTATGGGGGTGACATTTTTGTCAGGGGGCCCTGACATTTTTGTCAGGGGGGTACTGACATTTTTGTCAGGGGTCCCCGCCAGGGGATTGATCCCGGCATAGAGCCGGCGCTGGGTCTTGCCGCCGGAGGCGTCCTCGATCCGGACGAATCCGCGGGCGGCCAGCTCCCGGATCAGGCGGATCACCGTGCGCTCTGTGATCGAGTAGAGGCGCTCGAAGTAGGCGTTGGTGGCGAAGCAGTAGCCGGTCTCGCCAGTGAGGGCGGAGATCTCCGCAAAAAGGAGCTTCGCGCTGGAGGAGAGCTCCGGATCATAGCGCACCGCGGCGGGCAGCACCGCCCAGTAGCCCGGGCGCTCCTTCTGCTCATCCGGGGCTTGAGAAGATCCGCCCGGTGTGGTAGAATCATGATCACCGGCTTTCATCGCACAGACCCTCCTTGTCCGCCCCGCTGGCTTGCTCATCGCCAGCGGGGCTCTTTCTATTTTCCGGCGGGACCTCCAGGGAGCGCACCCGCCTGAGCTCGTCCACATAGACCGGAGCATAGAAGCGATCGAAGGGGACGAAGTTCTCCTCGCCCACGATCCGGCGGATCAGCTCGTCCCGCTTTCCCTTGGCGTAGTCGATCCCGGCGTCGCCGTTCTCCCTGGCGTCGTCCAGGAAGAGGCCGGCCAGCTCGTTCATGGCCTCGCTGTAGGCCTGGGCGAAGGCAGCCGCCCGGCCCGGGCCCATGTGAAAGACCCGGTTCGCCGCGATCACCGCGGCGTCGCAGCCCAGGGCCAGGCGGGTCTTGGTCTGCTCGGCCACAAGGCGCTTGCACATCTCCTGGGCCATCAGGAGCATCATGTTCTTCTTAGCCATGCTGCTCCTCCTCCCGGGTCAGGGACTCCAGCGAGGTCTTCACCGCAGCCGCCGCCGGGCAGTAGTCGCACCGTTCGGCGTACATGGTCTCTTCGTCCCGATAGGTGAAGGTCCAGTGGCAGAGGCCGCAGACCGCGTCCATGATGTTCTCCTCCGCCTGGAGGAGCTTTTCCTGGTCCATGCTCACACCACCTTCATCCCCGGTTTGTACCAGCACTCCCGGCGCTGGGGCGGGGTGACGGCTGCCTTCCTGCGGCGGGTGGCGGCCGGCGCCGTCACCGGGATCCGGCAGCTCTCAATGTAGGCTTCCAGATCGGACTCCTTGATCCGTGTGGATCCCTGCCCGGTCATTTTGTAGGCCGGGAGATCCCCGGCCGCGATCAGGCGGTCCACGGTCGTGAGACCGACGCCCAGGCGCTCCGCGGCTTCCTTCCGTTTCAGCCAGACTGTGTTGCTCATCAGATTAGACCCTCCTCCTTGTCTTCGCTAAACTTCACTTGCAGCGCCGCCTGGATGATCTCGTCCAGGTCGGCCAGGATCTGCCGGAAGCCGGTCTCTTCCAGCTCGTCCACTTTCCCGTCCGCCGCGATCTGCAGCAGACGGTCGGATCTCTGTTTGTGGGTCCAGGCACCCACCGCGGCCAGCAGCCTGCACACGGCCTGGGGCAGGGGAACGTCCTCCACCTCCGGCAGCAGCGCGGCGGCCAGCTTGCTCTTGCGGCAGAGATGCCAGTAGGCCAGGACCGGCATCCCGGCCAGCTCCGCCATGCGGCGGGCGATCTCATCGGCCGGGATGTAGGTCCCGGTCTCGTACTGTCTCACCGCTTCCGGCGAGACGCCCAGCATCTCGCTCCAGCGTTCCTGGGTCAGGCCCGCGGTCATGCGGGCCGTGCGGTAAATGTTCGCGGTCTTGGCTTCCGGCATTTCATCAGCTCCTCAAGTCCCGCTTTGGGGATCCTCCCGGATCTGCAAGGCGGGCTTCCTGTTATTGCGGCCTCGCCGCGGGTATAATGGGAGAGAAGGGCGGGATCAGTCCCGCGCCTCCTCGATGGAGGAGAGGGCCTCCTCCAGGCTGTCGATGGCGTCCTGCAGATTGTCGCAGGCCTTGTCCGCCTTCTCGTAGATCGGGGACTCCTGCAGTCCCTCGGGGATGTTGTCGCGGGCCTCTTCCTCATCCTGGAGCAGGTCCTCCAGCTCGGCCTTGAGGATCTCCAGCTGATCGGAGATCCGGGCCAGGCGTTTCCGGCGTAGGACGTTCATCGTGTGGCCTCCTTACGAAATCGTCAAAATGACGATTGCTTATTTAAAATAATCTCCGAAACGACGAAAGTCAAGACTGAAACTAAGAAATCTTTTCAATTTGGCGAAATTGGTGAAATCAGGGTTGCCGTATTGTATAATTTGATCAGGTGGTGAGGCACTTTGTTCAAGCTCAAGGAAATCTTGGAGGAAAGAGATATCCCTCAGAAGGTGTTCGCTGCAGACTTAGGCATGGCGACTTCTACCCTGAATAACTATGCAATGGAGCGCAGACAGCCCGATTTTGATACCTTGGTCCAGATCTGCGACGCCTTGGGCGTCACCGCGGACTATCTCCTGGGCCGGTCCTCGAATCCGGCGCCGGCGATCTCCGACGAGGACGCCGCGCTGCTGCGGGCCTTCCACGCCGCGCCGCCCAGTGTCGTGGCCGGGATCCTGGCCCTGCTGCAGCCCTATGCAAAAGAAAAAGAAGCGGACCAGGCTATCTGATCCGCTTTTCTGATTATGTGAAATAAAAGCGTGTCCGGATCGGACACGGAAGGAGAGAGAAATGGGAAAAATCAGAGCCGGGCTCAAGTTTAACGTCGGGAAGCACGGCCGGGTCTATGTGCCTGTCACCGGAGGCTCCGGCGGGAAGAAGAGCACGCCGAAGGGCTGCGGCTGGAATGTCATCAAGTGGCCGCTGCTCCTGCTCCTGGTCGTGGCGATCTTCACGCCGAAAAGCAAGAAGGACGCCCCGGAGGCCACGCCGGAGCCCACGGTCGTGGTCCGGGCCATGGCGGATCTGGCGGAGCCTGCAGCCACACAGGAGCCCACGCCAGAGCCCACGCAGCTGCCCACAGGTCGCACGGTGGCCGTGGCGACCGCGGAGCCTTCCGCCGAGCCGGAGGAGTTGGCCGAGGCCACGCCGGAGCCCACACCGGACGCCACGCCTGCACCCACTCCTGAGCCTACGCCGGAACCCACGAAGGACCCGGCCATCCACACCTATGTCCTGAACACAAACACGAAGAAATTCCACTACCCGAGCTGCAGCAGCGTCAAGGACATGAAGGAGAAGAACAGACGCGAGGTGGAGTGCACCCGCGAGGAACTGATCGCCCAGGGCTATGAGCCCTGCGGCCGCTGCCACCCCTGAGCCATGCCGAAGAAAGCAGAGAAGAAGCACGGGGACTACTACCGCAAGCGCATCAAAGGCCCGGACGGCGCCTGGCATGACGTCTATGGGAAGACCATCGCCGAGCGCGACCGGAAGGTCGAGGCGCAGCAGGCCCTCTGGGCCGCCGAGGCTGCGCCGGGGGAGGAACTCTACACCGCGGACTATCTGGCCGGCTGGTACGCCCGGCGGTCCCCGGGCATGAAAAAAGACGCCCAGGCAAACGCCAGGCGCCATATCAACGACGTGATCTCCCCGGTGATCGGGGCGAAGCTCCTCGCGGACGTCACCAGCGACGATCTGCGGGAGATCATGGCCGGCAAGGCCGGCATGAGCAGGAGCTATCAGAAGAAGCTGGTGGGCACCATCAAGCAGATCTTCGGCGACGCTGCCGAGGCCGGGAAGATCCCGAGGGATCCCTCCCTCAAGCTCAAGGCCGGCGGCGAGGAGCCGGAGCAGAAGGAAGCCCTGACGGAGGAGGAGCAGCAGCTGCTCCTGGAGGCCGTCAGGGGCCTGCCGGTGGAGCTCTTCGTGTTGTTGGGCCTCTACACCGGGATGCGCCGGGAGGAGATCCTGGGGCTCAAGTGGGACAGTGTGGAGCTCAAGGGAGCCGCGCCCAGGGTCACCGTGCGCCGCGCCCTGCGCTGGCCGGACAATCACCTGCCGGTGATCAGCCGCGAGCTCAAGACGCCGGCAGCTGCCCGCGTCATCCCGATCCCTCCGCAGCTGGTGGCCGCTCTGACGGCAGCCAGGGCAGGGGAGCAGGGGAGCCCGGCTCAGATCGCCCGCCGCACCGTCATCCACGGCGAGGAAGGGGAGCCCTTGACCTATTCCGCCTTCCGCCGGAAGTGGGACGCGGTCACTGTTCGCAGCGCGACCGGCGGCAAGGATCTGGGCGACAAGATCCGGAATCACAAGATCACCGTGACCATCCCCAGGAAGATCACGCCGCACCTGCTGCGGCACACCTACATCACCCGCCTGATCCTGGGCGGCGTCGATCTGAAGCGGGTGCAGTACCTTGCGGGCCACGACGATCCGGAGATCACCCTCAAGATCTACACCAGCCTCATGCAGCATCGACCGGAGGATCTGATCTCCTCGGTGCTGGCCGTCTTCGGTCCGTCAGAGGGCCAAAACCGTACCCCCTGATTTACCCCTTGGGCCTCAAATGCCCTGCTGAAGACCCCTTGAGAAGGGCTAAAATCCCCGGAACGGGGAGAATGGGACAGGCCTGCAGCGCGAGCGCGTACCCGTTGAAAAAGCTGAAACCGTTGAAAACAGAGGATTTCTTGCAGTCCCCAGAACGGGGAAAGGCAGCTGCATGGGGTTCAAGAGGCCGCTGGTTCAAATCCAGTCACTCGGACCAAATAAAGCAGATCGTCTTTTGACGGTCTGCTTTATTTCTTTCTTGCGGCAATATGAACCAGCGGCCTCTTGCCAATTCAATCAACGGCCGCAAAGCGGCCTGGGCGGCGTCCATCGCCGCACAGACCACTGTTTCAAATCCAGACACTCGGACCAAAAAAGCACAGGATTATGCAAGAATCCTGTGCTTTTTCTTTTGAAAAGGGAAGGAGAAAAAAGCTGTACCCCGAAAAAAACCTAAACGATCCGAAAGCCCTGGGAGGACCGGCGGGTCTCTCCCAGGGCTTTGATCATTTGGCGAGCTGCTCAATGCAGGTGCTGGCGCGGATCCACGGCTCCGCAGCCTTGCGCTTGATGGCCTCCGCAGTGGCAGCACCGAGAATCTCCTCATTCCCCGGCGTCCACGTGCGCCTGCCTGTCAGTACTCTGTGATCTCTTTTGCGCGGTACTGATCCCGAAAAACGCGTGGTGAGACGCCCTTGAACTGCTTGAAGATCTTGCCGAAGTAGCTCTGAGACGGAAAGTGGACGTACTCGGCAATCTCCATCAGGGAAAGATCGGAATACATCAGGAGATTGGCCGCCCGGAAGACGCGCTCTTCATTGATATGGTCCTGCAGGCACTGGCCGGTCTCCTTTTTGAAAAGCTTGGAGAGGTGGGTGGGGCTGATGCCAATGCTGTCGGCAATATCATCCAGATAGATCTTTTCCCGGTAATGTTTACGCACGTAATCCTTGGCGCGCTCCACGTGACTGGAGGTGCGCGGCTTTTCCAGCTTTTGCTTGACACGGACGGTCAGTTCCTCAATGGCGCGGTTGCGGTAATGGAGCAGGTGGGCGGGGTCCTGCGCGCTGTCACACTTCTGGATGTAGTATCCGCTCAGGCGGTAGCCCTCTTCCGGAGAGACCCCGCCCTCAATGGCGGCCCGGGTGCACAGGGAGATGCCGATGATCGCCAGATTTCTCCAGTGGGAAATCTCCGTGTGGGAGAGGCGACCGCTGTCTCGATCCATGCTCTCAGCCAGGCGAATCGCATCCTCCGTACGGCCTTCCCGGATGGCCTGCATCAGCAGCAGTTCCTCGTGGTAGCTGTGGCGAAAAGCGGTGTCGTCGTTTTCAGCCTCCTCCTTCAGCACGAAACTGACCTGCTCGGTATAGAAGTTTTTTTCTCCGCGGCTGATGATCTGGTTGAGGTGCATCAGCTCCTCATTTTCCAGATTTCCGTTTTTGAGCGCGGAGTTTGTCAGCAGGATCATGTTCCGGATCTCCGAAAGCGTAAAGCTGGGAAGGCTGCGGGCGCTGGATGCGTCGATGCCATAGCTTTCGTATAATTGGCGGCGTTTCATTGCGCTGCGTTTCTCACTGCACATGGGTCCCATATACAGGTAGCCTTCTCCTGCATGCAGGGCCGCAAAAAACACGCCATCGTTCTCCTTCAGCAGAAAAGGAGCTCTCTGCCCGGCAATACCGGAACGAAGGGCGTCCCTGACCCGGGCACACTGCATGAGCGGGCTGTCCTGTATACTGTCGAAGAAGGCGATCAGACTGCCGCCCGGCGCTTCATACACCAGATCCACCTTGATGACGGAGCAGAGGATACGGATATGATTTTCTGCCATGGTCAGCACCTCCCCGGTTTTTCTTCAGCATATCACAACGAGGCAAAAATGAAAACAAAAAATACAGGAAAACGATAGCCTCTTTCTGCGCTTTGTGGTAAAATTGCGGTATGATGTTTTCGTAAGCTACAGGAGGTCATAGTATGGCTGCTATCAACCGGGGAAAATGGATCTGCCCCCCAAGAAGCGCAGGCGAAGCGATCGATCAAACGCAGCTTGTCTGCTTCCGAAAGGAGCTCAGTCTTTCTGACTCTGCTGAAAAGATGCCGGTTCGCATCTCGGCGGACAGTCGGTATAAGCTCTATGCCAACGGCGAGCTTGTCTGCTTCGGACCCTGCAAGGGAGATGCGAATCGCCGCTATGCGGACGCGCCAGATCTGGGGCCATTTCTGAAAGCAGGAACGAACATCCTGGCGGTGGAAGTGCTGTGCGTGGGAAATGACCCCTGGAACAGCAACCACAGCCTGTTTACCGCGGGACTGAACGGCCTGTATCTGGAGGGGATCGAGCCGGAGGGCTGGCGCTGCCATGCCTGCGATACCGTCCGCTTTTTTGCCGAAGAAGAGGGCTTCTCCCCACTGCACATCCACGAAAAGGCTGCCGGAGACCCCGCGGCGGACGGATGGAAAGACGCAGACTTCGACGACAGCGGCTGGGATACGGCACAGATCTGCGCCGACGAGGATGTTCCGGAGATCCTCCGCGGCGGGAATCTGCTTCCGCGCCCCATCCCCTTTATGGAGCAGAAGCCGCACGCCTTCACGCTGCCGCTGCATACGGTGGCGGCCCACAGCGACGCGCGCTTTGTTTTGGACGCAGGGGAGGAGATGACCGCCTTCCTGCGGCTTTCCCTCAGCGGCGGAAAAGGCGCAAAGATCGAGCTTCTCTACAGCGAGTGCTATGTGACGCCGGAGGGAAAAGGCAATCGGCTCGATCCTGTGAACGGGCATCTGGAGGGTTACACGGATTCTTATACGGTGACCGGATTTGACCGTGAGGCCTATGAGCCCTTCTGGTTCCGTACCTTCCGTTTCCTGCAGCTTTCTGTGCAGACCGCAGACGAGCCGATGACCTTGGAAAGCCTGGAATATGACGAGACCGGCTATCCGCTGGAGGTCAAAACCTCGGTCACGACCTCCGATCCGACGCTCACGCCGATCTGGGACATCAGCCTGCGCACCCTGCGGCGCTGCATGCATGATACCTACATGGACTGCCCCTTCTATGAGCAGCTGCAGTACGTGCAGGATACCCGCTCGGAGATCCTGTACACCTATGCCGTCTCGGCAGACGATCGGCTGGCCCGGCAGGCCATCGACGATTTTGCCCGCTCCCAGCGCCCCGACGGGCTGCTCAACGCCTGCTATCCCAACAAGAATGCCAACGTGATCCCCGGGTTCTCGATTTACTTCATCCTGACCCTTCATGATCATATGATGTACTTTGGAGACAAGGGGCTGATCCGGCAGTATCTGCCCACCGTGGAGCGCATCCTGCAGTTCTTCCGCAGCCACCGCACGCAGAGCGGCCTTGTGGATAAGGTGGGCGGCGTCAACGGCGAGGCGGTGGAGTGGTCCTTCATCGACTGGGCAGGGGAGTGGATGCCCAGCTCCGGCATGCCGACAGCGGGGCTGTACGGCCCTCTCACCATGGAGAGCCTGCTCTGCCTGTACGGCCTGCAGAAGGCTGCGGAGCTGGCGGACTGGATCGGGGAAACGACACTGGCGGAGGCCTGGCGGGAGGATGCCGAAGCGCTCTTGCAGGCGATCCGCCGGGCGTGCATGGACGAGAGCGGTATGCTCACCGATGGGCCGGGCAGACCGGAGATCAGCCAGCACGCACAGGTCTTCGGCGTGCTGACCGGGACCCTGACGGAGACAGAAGGGCGGAGAAACCTTTTGCGCGCGGCGGAGGATCAAACGATCACCCAGTGCACAGTGGCTATGTGCTTCTATCTGTTCCGGGCGCTGGAGAAGACCGGCCTCTACGAATATACCGACCGGTACTGGGACCTCTGGCGCGGGATGGTTGAAAACGGATGCAGCACCTGCGTGGAATCGCCGGGGAGCTATGCCCGCTCCGAGTGCCACGCCTGGGGTTCGCTTGCGCTCTATGAGCTGCCGACGGCCATCCTCGGTGTGCGCCCCGCCGCGCCGGGCTATGAGAAGATCGAGGTACACCCGGTTCCCGGCATGCTGACAAGCGCTTCCGGCACGGTGCATACGCCGAGAGGTAATCTAAACGTCTCTTGGAAAAAGTCAGAGAGCGGAATCGATCTACAAATCAGCGGGGACACGGATGCTGTCCGCCGGATCATCCCAAATAAAGAACAAAAATAACAGAATAACGATGGCAAATTGACTTTCTTTCCCTTACAATAAGGGTAAGAAAGTCAATTCTGTTTAATAGGAGGCGGCTATGAACCAGAAACCGATCATGGATATCAAAATCGAGGCCAACGGCCCGGCTGTCCATCTGCAGGGCGAGAACAGCGAGGTGCTGATGATACCCTTCAAGGGCAGCGTCAAAAGTACTCTCTTCAACGGCATTGTGGAGCCCTGCGGCGTGGATACCCAGGTCGTCAATGCCGCCCATGTGCGCCATATGTCCGCCCGCTATATGCTCACCGGCAAGGACAGCACGGGAAAGGATGCCCACATCTATGTGGAGAACAACGGCTGGTTCGACGATCTGACCAAAACCATGCCCTTCCACACGGTTCCGACCTTCTACACCGACAGTGCGGCCCTCTCGCCTTATCTCCATCGCAGCCAGTTTATCGGAGAGGGCGTGGATGAGGCGGACGGTCTGCACATCTATTTCTATGAGATCGGAGGGCAGACGGATGCATGAGCGCTTTTACGGCGTGGGCGAACCGCTCATTCAGCGTCAGCGGGATCAGGGGATCGACGCTCCGGCCTATCTCGATCTGGTCAAGGGACTGGGCTGCAATGCCTACCGCAGCTGGATGCACCTGACGGAGCTTTTGATTGATCCGACGACGCCCAACGCGGAAGAGGTGGAGCGTCACCGGCGTCTGCTGGATCGAGCCGTCGCGCTGGATATCGAAGTCACGGCCATGAGCCACGAATGGTTTTTGCCGGAGGGCTGCAAGCAGCGGAAAGGGCATGCCATGCCGAAACGCGATCTCTCTGAGGACAGCCTGTATATGCAGGCGCTGCAGATGCTGGAAGAGAGCTGGTACACCGTGGCATCCCTGTTCCCCCAGGTGGCCATCTGGGAAGTGGGCAACGAGTGGAACCTGAACGCCTTCCTGCACCCGGACGGTTTTCTGGATTCGGACATGTCCGAACCCTTTACGGCGGATGAGAAGATGGACATCGCGGTGGACATGATGTACTTTGCCGCCCGGGGCGTCCGCCGGGGAAATCCCAAGGCAAAAGTTGCATCCTTCTCTCCCGCCCTGTCCACACCCGGTCTGGGCGGCGACATGCCGGATTATCTGCCGGTGATGTACGGCGTGGCCTGGACTCTGGACAAGGTATACTCCCGCATTAAGAGCGGAAAGTTCTGGTCTGCAAATACCGATGATTATTTTGATCTGCTGGCCTGGCACCCCTACGTGTTCACCAACCGGGACGTGTCGGACGCGGATCTGTTCCTGGACGTAGACGAGCCGGACCAGCTCTGGAAGAGCTACAACGACGCAGCCTACAAGGTGATGAAAAAATACGGCGACGGGCACAAGCAGGTGCTGCTGACCGAATCCGGCTTCACCGACTGCGGCAATCCGGAGTGGGAAAAGCGCTACGCCGGGTATAACAAAAAGATGCTGGAGATCGCACGGGAGCTGCCCTACGTGCGTACGCTCCACAACTTCCGGCTTCTCAACGAAAACGCCATGCTGCAGCGCGGCGGCATTGAGCAGAACCAGATCGGCGGACTGACGGAGGTGTATTTCGGCATCTTCACCGATCCGGAGGACGGCTGCAAACCCCGTGCCAGAGCAAAGGCGATTCAGCAGATGACCGGCAGCAAGGCGGATTTGGAAGAACTTGGCGCGAGAGTCGCGCAGGCAAAAAGATAAAAAGGGAGGATCACCATGGCTGAGTACATTGTACAGACCAACAGCGGCAAGGTAAAAGGCTACGAGAGAGACGGCATCGTGGAATACCTGGGCATTCCCTACGCAGAAGCTCCGGTGGGTGCGCTGCGCTTCAAGCGCTCTCTGGCCAAAGCCCCCTGGGAGGGCGTGTTCGACGCGAAGGAATACGGGTCCCCGGCGGTGCAGTTCGACGAAGGCAAGCCCCGCGGCAGCGAAGACTGCCTGTTCGTGAATGTCCAGCGGCCGCTGGAGGGCGAAAAGCTGCCGGTCTTCGTTTGGATCCATGGCGGCGGATACAACACGGGCGCTGCCAGCGATGGGATCTACAACGGCAAAGCCTTCGCCCGGGACGGGCTGGTGTTCGTCTCCTTCCAGTACCGCATGAACGTGCTGGGCTTCTATGACTTCACCACCTTCCCCGGCTGCGAGAACTTTGATTCCAACTGCGGCCTGTCGGACCAGATCCTGGCGCTCAAGTGGATCCATGAGAACATCGAATTCTTCGGCGGCGACCCGAATCGCGTCACCATCGCCGGCGAATCCGCGGGCGGTGCCTCCGTGGTCAATATGCTGGCTGTTCCTTCCGTAAAGGGCTATTTCCAGCAGGCCATCGCCCAGAGCGCCCTGCCCAACTGCGTCACCACCCATCAGGTGGCCCGCGCCAACATCGCCCTGTTTCTGGAGGGCATGGGCTGGACCGAGGCAGAGATGGCGGAGAAGCTCCTCACCGGCGATCCCTACAGCTTCCTCAAGGGCAACAACTATGTGGCCCTGCATCACCAGTACCGCAATCCCGGCATGTTTCTTCCCTCTCCCGTGCAGGACGATCTGCTTCCCGTGCGGCCCATCGACGCCATCCGCGGCGGCAGTGCCGAGGGCGTGAAGCTCATCATCGGCACCAATATGCACGAGGGCACCATGTTCGTTCATCCGGAGAACACGGGCTTCCCCAATTCCTGGACCATGATCGCCGAGATGCTGGAGAAAAACAAGCACGCCGACGCGATCCCCGACGTGGTGGGCTTTTACCATCCCTCTGCCCGGGACTCCTTCGTGATGTTCCAGCACCAGAACGACCAGGACGGCGGCAAATTCGGCGGCAGCGGCGACCATCGGCAGATCGGCGGCGATCCCTTTATCCGCTTTGCCACCGACTACGCCTTTGAGATGCCCGCCATCAAGGTGGCCATGGGTCAGAAAAAGTACACGGACGACGTGTGGATGTACCGCTACGAGCTGGTGACCGCCTCCGGCGTCGCCACCGGCTGGAAGGCCAGCCATGCCTTCGAGCTGCCCGCCGTTTTTGAGAACAAGGACTTCCACTTCAGCCACTTCGTCTTCGACGGGGAGCCGGAGGAGGTCTTTGACAAGATCGCGGCCGAGATGCACGGCGACTGGGTGCGCTTTACCAAGACCGGTGAGCCGAATCCCGATTGGGCTCGCTTTGAGGGGGCCAATTCCCCCGTGCGGATCTTCAACCGCGACACCCGCACCGAGCAACTGGACCGCCGTCACCTGATGCAGATCTGGGGCGACATGCGGTTCTACGAAGTCTAAGTAAACGCTGATCAAATCGTCATCGGCATCTTGCGGATAATTTCCGCCCTGATTTCGTCACTTTTTCTTGCAATACACAAAGTATTCCTGCGAAAAACTGCCTTCATCAGAACGCAAATTCTCTCGCAATCTGCTCTCGCCGATTTAATCAGCGTTTACCTAGCAACAAGTTGTGCCAAAATAAGGACAAAAATTACAGAATATTTGTAGAACAAAAGTATGCGGCCTGCTATTATAAAATCAGAAGGAAGTCATGGAAACGTGAGACTTGCACTTCCCGGACTTCGGAGAAAAGAAATCCGCAGCATATTATATTGAGGAGGAAAAAACCATGGCAAAAGAACTCGGCCTTGACAAAGACGGCCAGCAAAAGCATCTTCGCCCGGTAGATTATCTTACCGACTCCCTCGGACAGTTCGGCCTGAACTCCATCAACCAGCTCACCGGACAGCTCACCTACTTCTACACCACCAAGGTCGGCCTGGCCTCCGCCACGGTTGCGACGGTCCTGCTGATCTCCAAGATCTTCGACGCGGTCACCGACCTCTTCATGGGCAAGATCGTGGACAAGACCAACACCAAGACCGGCAAGGCCCGCCCCTGGCTGCTGCGTATGGTCATCCCCCTGTTCCTGGCATGCGTGCTGCTGTTCACAGTCCCCAAGGGAATGGGCGGCTTCCGCTACGTCTATGCCCTGGTCACCACCGTCTTCGCCTCCGCCATCGTGTACACCGCCATCGCCGTTCCTTACTACACCATGATGTCCTATAAGACCCGCAGCTCGGAAGAGAAGGGCAAGATGGGCACCTGGCGCGCGGCAGTCGGTTATGCCATCGGCGTGGCCTGCGGCATCGGCCTGATCCCCATCACCGTGGCCCTGGGCGACGATCAGATGGCCTGGGTCAAGTTCGGCGCCATTCTGGGCGTGCTCTCCGCGATCTGCCTCTTCATCACCTACAAGTTCTCTCGTGAAATCTACCACGACGAGGGCGCCATGGCTGAGAAGGAAGCCAAGGTCGGTATCCTGCAGGGCATCAAGATGCTGCTCAGCAACAAGTACTGGATCATCATCACCCTCGTGGGTGTGGCCATGAACATCATGTACGGCGTCATCCTGGTGGCCCCCATGTTCTACGGCTCCATCATCATGGATAACCCCGGCTTCTACTCCACCGTCAACACCGTCAACATCTTCCCCTCTGTCATCGGCTTCCTGACGGTCGGCTTCTGGATCAAGAAGTTTGGCCTGACCGGCACCGCCAAGTGGGCCTGCGTCATCGGTGTCGTCGGCTGCATCATCCGCATGGCCATGCCCATGAACTCCATCATGTTCCTGGCTGGCGGCTGCCTCATGATGTATGCCACCATTCCTCTGATCTCCGTTCTCCCCGCCATGACCCTGAACACCGCTGAGCAGAACATGCAGAAGCACGGCGTGCGCATCACCGGCATGACCAACGCCTCCAACTCCTTCGTCGGCAAGCTCGGCGGCGGTGTGGGCGGCTCCCTGATCGGCTGGGTCCTGGCCGCCGGCGGCTACGATGCCTTCCTTGCCAAGGGCGCCGGCCTTGCCAACCTGACAGGTGCTCTGAAGGGCTCTGTCTTTGCACTCAACTCCTACATTCCTCTGGCTATGTTCGTGCTGATCTTCCTGTTCCTCTTCAAGTATGATTTCGAGGAGAAACTCCCCGCCATCATCAAGGACAATGAGCGGATCGAGGCCGAGATGCTGGCCAAAGGCGAGTAAGCTAAAAACGGATAGCACGTATACAGGGATGTGTTCATCACATCCCTGTTTTTCAAAAAAGGAGGAATTTTGATGTTCTACCGGTTTCCCGAAAACTTTGTCTGGGGTGTTGCCACCGCCGCCGCGCAGATCGAAGGCGCTGCCTTTGAGGACGGGCGAGGCCCCTCTATCTGGGACGTGTTCAGCCGCCTGCCCGGCAAGATCAAGAACGGCGGCGTCCCGGACGTCTGCTGCGACTCCTATCACAACATCGAGCGGGACGTGGCTCTTCTCAAGAATTTGGGCGTAAAAGCCTACCGCCTGTCCTTCTCCTGGTCCCGCATCCTTCCGGACGGGATCGGGGAAGTCAATCCCGCAGGGATCGACTACTACAAGCGCCTGCTTACCGCATTGAAGGAAGCAAGCATTCAGGTCAACGCCACGATCTATCACTGGGACCTGCCCTATGCCCTTCAGATCAAGGGCGGCTTCGGCAACCGGGAAATCGTCGGCTGGTACTTAAACTACGCCTCGATCCTCTTTGACTGCTTCGGCGACCTGGTGGACTACTGGGTCACCTTCAACGAGCCCATCGCCACCTATGTGGGCCACGCCAAGGGCTTCTTCGCCCCGGGCCTGACGGACGAGAAATATGCCCGCCAGTGCATCCATCATCTGCTGCTCTGCCACGGGGAGGCGGTCAAACTCTTCCGTTCACGGCAGCTGCCCGGTCAGATCGGTGTGGTGGTGGACGTGTGGAAGCACTATCCCGCAAGACCTGACAATGGGGATGATATTGCCAGCGCCGTGAGGAACAACGAGATCGAGGGCTACGGCATGTTCCTGCATCCGCTGTTTCTCGGCGGCTACAGCGAGGAGCTGACGGACTATATGGAGGAGACTGGCTTCACGCCCGCCATGGAACCGGGCGACATGGATACGATCTGCCAAAAGCTGGATTTCTATGGACTGAACTTCTACAACGGCCTCTATGACAACGCCGACGAGCAGCGCAGGGCTGCCGAGGGCGGCAACTTCCAGAACCGCCCGGAGCAGCATCTGGAGGCGGTGTACGATGTGCTGCACATGCTGGCGGAACAGTATCAAATCGATATTCCTATCTACATCACCGAAAACGGCATGGCCCAGGACGACGGCCCGGACCGGGAGGCGATCCTGAACGACGACGAGCGCATCGCTTACGTATCGGAGACCCTGCGCCATGTGCGCCGGGCCATGGACGACGGCATCGACGTGCGCGGCTATTACCTCTGGTCGCTGATGGATAACTTTGAGTGGTCGGCTGGCTTTGCCGCCCGCTTCGGTCTGTACTATACCGACTATGAGAGAATGGAACTCATCCCAAAAAAGAGCGCAGGCTGGTACCGGGATGTGATCCACAACAACGGATTTGAGGAATGATTTGAGAAAGGAGAGAGCAACGTGAAACCAGTTAAAACCGCTGTTATCGGCTGCGGAGCCATCAGCGATATCTATCTGAGCAATATGATAAACAAATACGCCACACTGGACGTGCTGGCCTGCTGCGCCAGCCATCGGGAGAACGCAGAGAAGAAAGCCGCTCAGTTTGGTATTCGCCCGGCCTCCACAGATGAGATCCTGGCCGATCCCAAGGTGGAGCTGATCATGGTGCTCACCCCGGCGCCCAGCCACTATGAACTGGTGAAAAAGGCGCTGCTGGCCGGGAAGCACGTCTATACCGAAAAGCCCATCGCCACGGAGCTCTGGCAGGCGAAGGAGCTGGTTTCCCTGGCGAAAGAAAAGGGCCTGCTGCTGGGCGCGGCGCCGGAGACCTTCCTGGGCAGCCTCCTTCAGACCGGGCGCAAGGCGCTGGACGAGGGGCTGATCGGCGAGATCACCTCCTTCCATGTGGCGGCCAACCGGGATCTGACCGTGCTGGCCAGCCTCTTCAAGTTTCTGCGGCAGCCGGGCGGCGGCATCTGCTACGACTACGGCGTGTATTATCTCACGGCGCTGGTCTCCCTGCTGGGGCCGATGGCGGAGGTCTATGCCAAAGTGGGCAACCACGCGAAGACCCGCCCCAATGTGGTGCCCTTCAGCCCGGACTACGGACAGGACTATGTCTACGACAACGAGTCCCAGGTCAACGCTATCCTCACTACAAAAAGCGGCATCACCGGCACCTTCTCCCTGAACGGCGACAGCGCCATGCAGGATCAGGCCTATTTCACCATCCAGGGCACCAAAGGCATTTTGCAGCTGGGGGACGCCAACCAGTTCGGCGGCGAGGTCCGTTATCTGCCGAACGACCCCCGTGAGGCTGTATGGCAGACCCTGGAGCCGGTATCGACCCTGTCGGACAACTGCCGGGGTCTGGGCGTAGCGGACATGGCAAGATGCATCCGGGAGGGCGGCACGCCTGAGGTCAGCGCCGAAATGCCCTGCCATGTGCTGGATGTGATCGAGAAAATCATCGAAAGCGGAAAGTGCGGGCAGGCCTGTACGACGGAGACCGTCTGTGACCGTCCCGCCGCTTTTGAAGGCTGGAAGGAACTGCTGAAATGATCGTACAAGCCAATTCTCATCTGGGCTTCGTTTGCCATGATCTGGACAAGAGTGTGCGGTTTTATAAGGAGATCCTGGGCTGCAAAGAGAAATTCACCCTCTATTACGGCGACATGATCCCGCCGACTGCGGAAGAGCGCGCCCAGGTTCCGCCCGAAGTGATGGCGCGTCTGGAGAAATTAAAGGACGTCCGGTGGATCGTCTATCTGGAGTGGATGGACGGCTATTTCATTGAGCTCTTCCATGAGGTGGGCGCCCACATCGATAACCCCTATAATCCGGCCAATTACGGCTATACCCATTTTTCTTTTGTGGTAGACGATATTCAAGCCTTTTATAACAAACTCATCGAAAAAGGCGTAGAGGATATCATCGATGTAAAGCCGCAGCTCAACTGCGATCACACCTGGGCCCTGTGGTTCCATGACCCGGACGGCAACCGCATCGAAGTACACCAGTATACGGAACGTTCCTTTCAATTGATCGGCAGAAACTAATACTACTTTCAAATAAGAAGCTTTAAAAAGGATTGCGAGACTTCAATTGCGCCAGACGAGGCGAAGGCCGCAGAGCATAATGGAGATATATGGTCAAGGGCTTCAACGAAGTATGGCACAATTCTGGCCACAAGACTTTAAAGATTTCTATTTGAAAGTAGTATAAGGAGGAAAACGCCGCGGAACGATAGCTTCCGAACCCTTGCAAGTCCATCCGCATCGGCAGGATCATGAAACCGTACGTTGATCGCCTGGTGAGACGCCGAGGCCAAGGTCGGCGTGTATTTCAAGCGGAGAGAATCGGAACGATTGCGCCGGCACGTTTTCCAAGCAGGAGAAGCGGCTCGGCAATCCTTTATGAAACAGACACGTGTTGGAGGAAAACCCATGGGATTTGGTGATTTCATCTCGCATCTGGTTCTGAAATACCTTGTTGTCCCCAAGACACCGGAGGTAATGCCCGGGAAAACTCATATCGCCTGCATTGGCGACAGCATCACCTTCGGCGCGGGCGTCAACGGGAAAACACAGCTGACCTGGGAGCACTTTCTCAATGAACTCCTGGGGGAGGAATACCAGGTCATCAACTACGGCATCAGCGGCAGAACGCTGCAGGACGAAGGAGACTATCCCTATAAAAGGGATAAATTCTATAAGATCTCCCGTTGCTGCGGGGCGGAGATCTACCTCATCATGCTTGGGACCAATGACGCAAAACCCTATAACTGGGACAAAGAGCGCTACAGACGGGAGCTGTCCTCCTTCCTGGAGGAATATTGCAGCCTGCCTCAGCGCCCTGGGGTGGTGCCGATGACGCCGCCCCGGTGCTATGACGATCCGAAGATCGGGAAGGTAGCCTACGATATCGACGGAGAGACCATCGACGCTGAGATCGTCCCCATCATCCGGGAGGAAGCGGCAGGGAAGGGGCTGCCTGTGGTGGATCTCAATGCCTTTACGCAGGGGCACCCGGACTGGTTTGGGGATGGCGTACATCCCAACGAGACCGGAAACCGGCAGATCGCCGGATACCTGGCTGAGCAGCTCTGCGGTCTGGGCCTTTGCAGGCAGGTATGATACTACTTTCAAATAGAAATCATTAAAGTCTTGTGGCCAGAATTGTGCCATACTTCGTTGAAGCCCTTGAACATATA
>CAMOXK010000001.1 GCA_946629065.1 uncultured Clostridia bacterium | reverse complement strand
AATCCCCCCATGCGTGTCCAAGCGTTGCCGCATAGGTTTGTCTACAGTCTGAAACGCGGGAGAGGAAAACTCTCCCGCGTTTTTACTGGCTTTTTTACGATTCCTCTTTCTTTTTGCCAAGTTCTGTGTTAGAATACTCTGAATTCATTTGAGCAAATGAAGATCATCGTATTCATGCATCGAATCGATGCACCCACGCATTTTCGTGTTCAGGAGGAACCGTCATGGGAGAGAATTATATCACCTGCCAGGAGTCCAACGGCAGCATCAACATTTCGGAAGAGGTCATCGCCAGTATGGTGCGCAACGCCGTCCTGGAGGTGGAAGGGGTTGCCGGCCTTGCCAACACCGCAGGCGCTGAGATCTCCGAGCTGCTCGGTATCCGCACGCTGACCAAAGGCGTCAAGGTTCAGTTTGTGGAGGGGAAGGTCGTTGTGGATACGATCCTTACCGTATCTTACGGCAGCAACGTGGTAAAGGTCGCCCGCCAGGTGCAGGAAAAGGTCCTCGCCGCCGTGCAGGCAACCACCGGCCTGGAGCAGGTGGAGGTCAACGTGCACGTGACCGGCATAGCCTTTGAGAAATAAAGATTGAGGAGATCACATTATGAAGAGATCGGCCGCCAGAGAATTGGCCATTCAGCTGAGCTTTGCCGCTGCTGCCGCCAAGCTTGATCCCGAGGAGCTGCTGGACAGCTTCTTCGATCAGGAGCATTATGGTACCCTGGCTGTGGAACAGGAGCTATGCACGGAGTATCCGGACGATACCCAGCTGGACTACATTCGCAGGCTCACCCGTCTTACGGCAGAGAATCGCAGCGAGATCGACGGCTTTATTGAGCGCTATGCCAGAGGATGGAAGATCGAGCGGATTTCCCGCACCGCCCTTGCCGTGATGCGCTGTGCGATCTGCGAGATCCTCTATATGGAGGACATCCCCAACGCCGCTGCCATCAACGAGGCTGTGGAGCTGGACAAAAACTATGACGATCCGGATACTGTTTCTTTTGTAAACGGTGTTTTGGGAGGCTTCATGCGGGGAGAGTTTCCGGCCGATGAGCAGGAGTAAGCCATGGAGAGAAGCGCTCTCAGTGTCACGGAACTCAACAATTATGTGAAGAATCTTGTGGACGGGGATGAGCTGCTCATGGATGTTTGCGTCCGGGGCGAGCTTTCCAACTACAAGATCTATCCTTCCGGGCACCATTATTTTACGCTGAAGGATGCGGAAAGCAGTCTTCGCTGCGTGATGTTCAAATACAGCGCCATGAAACTTCGCTTCCGCCCTGAAAACGGAATGGGCGTCACCGCCTTTGGGAGAGTCAGCGTCTATCTGAGAGACGGGGCGTATCAGCTGAGCTGCACAGCGCTTATGCCGGAGGGCATGGGAGATTTGCAGGTGGCCTTTGAGCAGATGAAGGCCAAGCTCTCTGCCGAGGGCCTGTTTGACCAGGCCCATAAGAAGCTGCTGCCTCCTTTTCCGGAGAAGATCGCGATCATCACTTCCTCTGCCGGTGCCGCCATCCACGACATGATCCGGATCCTGGGCCATCGCTGGCCCATGACAAAGGTGATCCTGCTGCCCGTTCGGGTGCAGGGCGTGGAAGCTCCCGCCGAGATAGCCGGAGCCATTCGCTATGCCAATGAGTTTCAAATCGCGGATCTCATCATCACCGGACGGGGCGGCGGGTCCCTGGAGGACCTCTGGGCATTCAACGACGAACGGGTTGCCCGGGCTATCTACGCTTCCGACATCCCGGTGATCTCCGCTGTCGGTCACGAGCCGGACGTTACCATTTCCGACTATGTGGCGGATCGGCGCGCTTCCACGCCCTCCAATGCCGCGGAGATCGCCGTGCCGGATTGGCATGAGATGCAGGATAGCCTGCAAAGCTATGAGATTCGCAGCCGGCAGGCCATGGAGAAGACTCTGAAAAGCCTGTCCCAGCGGCTGGATGCCCTGAAGAGTAAACGGGTCCTCACAGATCCCGGCGTGTATCTGGATAACCGCCGCATGGATCTGGACCGTGCCCGGGATCGACTCCTGGCGGCCTCTGAGCGGCAGCTTGCCGCGAAGCGTCAGAGCTTTGTGAAGCTGGGTGCTGCGCTGGATGCCATGAGTCCGCTTCGTGTTTTGTCCCGTGGCTATACGGTGAGCTCCGATCCCAACGGCACAATACTGAAAAGTGTGAAAGAGCTTCGACCCGGGCAGGAGCTCTACGTCCGTTTCCTGGACGGAACGGCGGATTGCCGGGTAGAATCCATCACAGAAGGAGAATAAATCATGGCTGAGAAGATGAGCTTTGAGCAATCCCTCCAGAGGCTTGACGAGATCGTACGGCATCTGGAAAAGGGAGATCTGCCCCTGAGCGATTCCCTGGCCCTGTTTGAAGAAGGGACCGGCCTGCTAGCATCCTGCAGCAAAATGCTGGAGAGCGCCGAGCAGAAGGTCGTAAAGCTGCGCAAAGGCGCGGACCGGCAGCCGGAGGAACTGCCCTTTGAGGATGAGGCCTGAGATGACAGCGAAGGAGTATAAAGAGATCGTTGACCGGGCATTGGACGCGAGCTTTCTCTGCCCGAAGGATTATCCTGTACACGGCCTGGCAGACGCCATGCGCTACAGCCTCCTTGCCGGAGGCAAGCGGATCCGCCCCACGCTGGTACTGGAATTCTGCCGTATCTGCGGCGGTGACATCGAGCTGGCGGTGCCTGTTGCCTGCGCCATTGAGATGCTGCATACCTACAGTCTGATCCACGATGATCTGCCCTGCATGGACGATGACGCGCTGCGCCGGGGCAGACCCACCAACCATGTGGTATACGGCGAATGCACGGCGACTCTGGCCGGAGACGCGCTTCAAGCTGAGGCTTTCGGCACCATTCTGCGCAGTGAGCTTCCCGCGGAGCGGCGGGCGAGATGTGCCATGCATCTGGCCAATGCCGTGGGACTGGACGGCATGTGCGGGGGACAGTATCTGGACATGCTTGGCGAAGGAAAAAGGCTAAGTGCTAAAGAACTGGACGAGATCAACAGCCGCAAGACCGGCGCGCTTTTGACCGCGGCCTGTCTGATGGGTGTGGCCTCTGCCGGCGGGACGGAAGCCCAGGAGGAGGCCGCTGCCCATTATGGCGCGGCGCTGGGCATGGCTTTTCAGATCCGGGACGATATGCTGGACGTGCTGAGCACGGAGAGTGAACTGGGGAAACCCATCGGCTCTGATCAGGAGGAGAGTAAAAATACTTATATGGCCCTGTATGGGGAGAAGAAGTGCGAAGAGTTGGTCCTCAAACTGACGGCAGCAGCAAAGGCTGCGCTTTCCGGACAGTTTTCGGATACTGCGTTTCTGGATGCCCTTGCTGATTCCCTTGCGTCGAGAAATAGCTGATACGGATATCTTGAAAAGCAGAGCCATTATTTCTGCTTTCTTTTGTGAATCCGTTTGAGATACAGGCGAAACGAGGTTTTGTTTTGAGTATATTAGAGAGCATCAGCTGCTCGGAGGATGTTAAAAAGCTGCCGGAGAACGTGCTGGATGAGCTTTGCGGTGAGATCCGCGGCTTTCTGATCGAGAACGTATCCAAAACCGGCGGCCATCTGGCTTCCAATCTGGGCGCCGTTGAATTGACGGTGGCTCTGCATCGGGTTTACGATACCGCCAGGGACCGGATCGTGTTCGATGTGGGACATCAGACTTATGTGCATAAAATATTGACCGGACGCAGGGAGCGCTTTTCCACCCTGCGTCAGTATGGTGGGATTTCCGGCTTCCCCAAGCCCTGCGAGGCTGTGGATGATGCCTTCGTGGCGGGTCATGCCTCCAATTCGGTTTCCGTTGCATTGGGCATGGCGAAGGCCAGGACCCTGCAGGGACAGGCCTACAGTGTTGCCGCAGTCATCGGCGATGGCGCCATGACCGGCGGACTTGCTTATGAGGGACTGACCAATGCCGCTGCCAGCGGGGAACCCATGGTCGTGATCCTGAACGATAACAATATGTCCATCGATCCCAACGTGGGCGGCACGGCCTCTTTGCTGCAGAAAATGCGGGTGAGACCTGGGTACTTTGAATTCAAACGCTTTTACCGGGAGGCCTTTTCCCACACCCCCGGACTCTATCATTTCAATCACAATGTAAAGGAGTGGGTCAAATCCCGCGTCCTTCCCGATAATATGCTGAGCGCCTTTGGCATGGAATACATGGGCCCGGTGGACGGACACAATGTTCGGCAGCTGGAATGCGTCCTTCGCTGGGCAAAGGAAATGCAGAAGCCTGTTTTGGTCCATGTGATTACCAAGAAGGGCAAGGGATGTACCTATGCCGAGGAACATCCCGAACTGTATCACGGTGTTGGCCCCTTTGATCCGGAATCCGGTGAGATTCAAAACAGCGGGACCAGCTTTTCCGAGATCTTTGGCGAGAAACTCTGCGCTATGGCAGAAAGCAACAAAAAGATCGTTGCGATCACAGCTGCCATGGCCTCCGGAACCGGGCTTGACCAGTTCGCTCGCCGTTTCCCGGGCCGTTTCGTGGATACCGGCATTGCGGAAGGCCATGCGGCCTCCTTTGCCGCCGGCATGGCCAAGCAGGGGATGATCCCGGTCTTCGCGGTATATTCCAGCTTTCTGCAGCGTGGTTTTGACATGCTGATCCACGATGTGTCTCTGCTGGGACTGCATGTGGTCTTCGGCGTGGATCGAGCCGGTATTGTCGGCAGTGACGGGGAGACTCACCACGGCATTTTCGACCTTTCATACCTGGGAACGGTTCCCGGCATGCAGATCCTGTGCCCGGCCTCCTTTGCGGAGCTCCGGGAGCATCTGGAAATGGCGGTCACCGACATGACCGGCCCCGTGGCGCTGCGCTATCCCAGAGGCGGAGAAGGGGAATACAAGATGGCCTCCCGGGAAGAGGAGCAGATCATCCGGGAAGGGAAAGACGTGACCATCGTATGCTGCGGCATCATGGTCAACGAGGCACTTTCTGCAGCCCGAATCCTGGAGGATCGGGGGATCTCCGCAGAGATCGTGAAGATCAATCTGATCGCGCAAAAGGAGTATCCCCTGACCATGGCCTCAATGCAAAAGACCGGCCGTCTCGTCGCGGCGGAAGAGGTCTGTGCTGCCGGCTGTCTCGGCTCCAGACTTTTGAGCGGGGCCTGTGAACAAAAGATACAGTTAAAAGGAACGCGTCTGCTGAACCTGGGCAAGGGCATCGTGGCCCATGGCGACCGGAAGCTTTTGATGCGGGATCACGGCATCGAGGCCGAAAGCATTGCGAAGGCAGCGGAAGAACTCTGCAGGCAAACAAAGCTATGAAGAAAGTTCGTTTGGACCAGCTGGTATTTGAGCGGGGCTTCACTGAGAGCAGGGAACGGGCCAAGACCACGGTGATGAGCGGTCTTGTCTATGTGAACGGTCAAAAGGCAGACAAGCCCGGCATGCCTGTTGATCCGGATGCAAAGCTGGAAGTGCGGGGAGATGCCTTGCCCTTTGTGAGCCGCGGCGGCTACAAGCTGGATAAGGCATTGAAGGTATTTCCCGTGGACCCCGCAGGCAAGGTGTGCATCGACTGTGGCGCTTCCACAGGCGGTTTTACCGATGTGCTGCTGCAGCACGGCGCAGCCAAGGTCTATTCCGTAGATGTTGGTTATGGTCAGCTGGCCTGGAAGCTGCGCTCGGATGAGCGGGTCGTGAATCTGGAGCGCACCAATCTGCGCTATATTACGAAGGAGCAGATCCCGGAGGCGCTGGACCTTGCGGTGATGGACGTTTCCTTTATCTCCATCCGCCTGGTGCTTCCTTCCGTCAAAGAGCTTCTGAAGCCCGGCGCCGACTATATCTGTCTCATCAAGCCCCAGTTTGAAGCCGGACGGGAAGAAGTTGGCAAAAAGGGCGTTGTGCGGGACCCTGCCGTCCATGAAGAAGTGGTGCGCGGAATCCTGGATTTTGCGCCGACCATCGGTTTTTCCGTCATGGGTCTGGACTTTTCTCCGATCCGGGGACCGGAAGGCAATATCGAATACATCTGCTGGCTGAAAAACGGAGAATTTGACGCGGAGCCGGTGGACCCGGCCGCGGTGGTAAAAGCCTCTCACGAGGCATTTTGAAGGAGGAGATCCCTATGATCGCTCTCTGCCCCAATCCGTTTCGTGATCTTGAGTTGAAGCTTACCCGGGATTGCCTCGCCCGGCTGGAGCAGGCTGGTTTTTCCTGTGCTATCTGTCCAGTCTTTGCCGATGACGAGCCGGAAGCTCTGCCGGAGGATCTGCAGTATCACAAGCTTGCAGAAATTGCTTCTGACTGCACCCTTGCCATCGTGATCGGCGGCGATGGGACAATCCTTTCCGTCGTGCGTCAGCTGCGCATCGAGTCCGTTCCCATGCTGGGGATCAATCTGGGGACCAAGGGCTTTATGGCAAATCTGGAGCCGGAGGACCTGGACAAGATCGTCCCGGCAGCAAATGGGGAGTATCATCTCTCAAAGCGCATGATGCTGGAGGTGGAGCTGCAGCGAAACGGAGAAGTAATCTGTCGGGATCATGCATTGAATGATGTGGTGCTCCACGGATATGGCGACTGCATCGGCATGACGACCTATTGCAACGGGGACCGGGTCTCCCAGTTCTCCGGCGATGGCATTATCCTCTCCACACCAACAGGCTCCACCGGATATTCCATGTCCGCAGGCGGACCCATTGTGGAGCCGGAGGCGGAGAATATCATCATCAGTCCCATCTGTCCCCATGTTATGGGCGCCAGGACTTTCGTGCTGGATCCGCAGCGGACGGTCACCGTCACGGCGGAACGTCTCCACGGCCGTCGGGCCTATCTCGCGGTGGACGGCATTTCCGTGGCGGATCTGGCCGGCGGGGACGAGATCATCGTCCGCCGTTCGCCCCACTATACGCTGATGGCGGATCTGGGGCTCAAAAGTTTTTACGACATCGCTTACGAAAAGCTGAGATAAAGCGAGGCTTTTGCCATGCTCAACGAGCTTCATATCGAGAATATAGCTGTCATCGAACGGGCGGATATCCGTTTCGAGCCTGGGCTCAATATCCTGACCGGCGAGACCGGCGCGGGTAAATCCATCGTCATCGACTCTATCGGCGCCGTTCTTGGAGAGCGAGTCAGCCGGGAACTGGTGCGACGCGGCGCGGAAAAAGCCCTTGTCACCGCTGTGTTCGATGTTTCCGGCACGGAGGACTGGCTGCGGGAGAACGACATCGATCCCGAGGAAGAACTGATCCTCCAGCGCCGCATTCTCTCAGACGGGAAAAGCAGCTGCCGCGTCTGCGGCAACCCTGTCACAGCGGCTCAGATGAAAGAGCTTGCCGCGCTGCTGGTGGATATCCACGGGCAGAATGACGGCCGACAGCTCATGGATGAGCGCCGACACATGGCCTATCTTGACAGCTTTGGGGAGCTGCAGCCGGAGCTTGAAAACTACCGGAAGGAATACCGGCAGTATCGCGCTCTTCGTAAAGAGCTTGAGCAGCTCGATATGGATCAGGTGGAGAAAGAACGGCTCAGCGAGAGCTTACGCTATCAGATCGTGGAACTGGAGCGTGCGGAACTCAAAGCAGGGGAAAAGGACGGTCTTGTTGCCCGCCGTGATCTGCTGCGCAATTCCGAAAAGCTCACCGAGGCTCTGGACGAGGCGCTGCGCCTCCTTTATGCCAACGAGGATAACGCAGTCTCCATGGCGGAAAATGCGGAATACTATGCCGGCAGGGCTGCTGCCCTGGTCCCTGAACTGGAAGCTTCGGTCACTGCAATCCACGAGGCCGCCTTTTCCCTCTCTGATGCGGCGGAGACCCTGCGGGATTTCCGGGAAAACCTGGATTTCTCTCCGGAGGAATATGACCGCCTGGAGGAGCGGATCTCGCTTCTCAACAAGCTGGAGCGCAAATACAGCCGGGATGAAGAGAATCTGATCGCGTATCTTGACGAGTGCCGGGAAAAGCTGGATCGGATCGAATATGCCGATGAACGCAGTGCCAAGCTTCGCAGAGAGTTGGAAGAGCAAAAGAAGCAGTGTCTCCGAGCCGCGAAGATTCTGCGGGAAAAGCGGCAGGCTGCAGCCGAGGAATTGCAGCAGCGCATCGTCCGGGAATTGCGGGAGCTGAGCATGCCCTCCGTGCGCTTTTCGGTGGAGTTTGCTCCCCTTGAGGGCGAGCCCGGCTTTGACGCGAATGGCGCCGATCAGATCCGTTTCCTCATGTCCGCAAACGCGGGCGAAGAGTTGGGCCGCATCAGCCGTATTGCCTCTGGCGGCGAGCTGAGCCGCATCATGCTGGCGATGAAGAACGTCTTTGCCGAGCATGACCCGGTTGCGACGATGATTTTTGATGAGATCGACACCGGCGTTTCCGGTATTGCCGCCCAGCGAGTAGGGGAGAAGCTTTATTCCGTTTCCCGAGGCAAGCAGGTCATGTGCGTGACCCATCTTCCCCAAATTGCCGCCATGGCGGACAGTCATTACCTTATCGCGAAAGAGGAGCGTAACGGACGCACCTATACCGATGTGACAAAGCTCAGCCGGGAAGGACAGCGCCGGGAGCTGGCCCGTCTTCATGGAGGCGACAACATCACTCCCACCACGCTGGCCAGCGCGGAAGAGCAGCTGGATGCTGCGGAGCGTTTCAAGAAAACATATTGAAGCAAGAGCGGCACGCATGATTGCATGCCGCTCTTTCATAGATCGTTGTGACCTGAACAACGGACTCTCTTTTTCCTGAAAGGCTACTTGACAGTAGAAAAAAGTCTTTGTATAATGCACGGGTAAACGCGAGGAAGAACAGAAGTAGCGCGCTTTTTCCTGCCAAGAGAGACCCCGTGCGGTGGAAGGGGGAGAGGGGAGCACGTGAAGTACCGTTCGGAGCGGCGTGGCTGAAGCTTGATCGTGTGTAGGCCGCGACGGGTGCGCCCGATACAGCGTGTGGAGTTTTTTACTCCCTGAGACTTCTTCCGTGAGGATGGAGTGAATCAGAGGTGGTACCGCATTTTATGCCCTCTGTCCGAAAGGACAGGGGGATTTTTGATGAGGAGGATGAGAGATGAGCGTTCAGGAAGAATCCCTTCGGCTGCATAGCTGCGGCTACAACTGCGCCCAGAGCGTGCTTGCGGCGCTCGGCAGCTATACGGGGCTGGATGAGAAGACGGCGCTTTCTGTTTCCGGCGGCTTTGGCGGCGGCGTACGCTGTGGAGAGATCTGCGGTGCGGCCTCCGGTGCTGTGATGGCGCTGGGCCTTGCTTTTCCCTATGCTAATGGGGAGGACGCGGAGGCCAAGGCAAAGATCGCAAAGCTAACCATGACCATGAACCGGGATTTTATCAAGCAATTCGGCTGCATCCGCTGCCAGGATCTGAAGCGCAATGGCGTTCCCTGTGACGAGCTGATCGCCTGGGCGGCAAAACACGCCGAAGAGATCATCAGAGAGAATATATAAAAAGGAGATAGATACAATTATGGGAATTTATGAAGAACTGGTCGCCCGCGGGCTGATCGCGCAGGTGACCAATGAGGAAGAGATCCGCGAGATGGTAAATGCCGGTAAGGCCACCTTCTACATTGGCTTTGACTGTACCGCCGACAGCCTGACCGCCGGCCACTTTATGGCGCTGACCCTGATGAAGCGTCTGCAGCAGGCGGGCAACAAGCCCATCGCCCTTATCGGCGGCGGCACCACCATGATCGGCGACCCCTCCGGCCGCACCGATATGCGCAAAATGCTGACGCGGGAAGATATTGACCACAATGCCGAGTGCTTCCGCCGTCAGATGGAACGGTTCATCGAGTTCGGCCCCGGCAAGGCGCAGATGGTAAACAATGCCGACTGGCTGCTGAACCTCAATTACGTGGAGCTGCTGCGTGAAGTCGGCGCCTGCTTCTCCGTGAACAACATGCTGCGGGCAGAGTGCTACAAGCAGCGCATGGAACGGGGACTGAGCTTCTTTGAGTTCAATTACATGATCATGCAGAGCTACGACTTCTACTACCTCTTCCAGCATTACAACTGCAACATGCAGTTCGGCGGGGACGATCAGTGGAGCAACATGCTGGGCGGCACGGAGCTCATTCGCAAGAAGCTGGGCAAGGACGCTCATGCTATGACCATCACCCTGCTCACCGATTCTCACGGTATGAAGATGGGCAAGACCGCAGGCAACGCCGTGTGGCTTGACCCCAACAAGACCAGCCCTTACGACTTCTACCAGTACTGGCGCAACGTGGATGACGCGGACGTGCTCAAGTGCATCCGTATGTTGACCTTCCTGCCTCTGGAGCAGATCGATGAGATGGCCAAGTGGGAAGGCAGCCAGCTGAACCGGGCCAAGGAGATCCTGGCTTTCGAACTGACCTCCATGGTCCATGGAGAAGAGGAGGCCAGAAAGGCCGAGGCCTCCGCCAAGGCGCTCTTTGCCGGCGCCGGCGCCAGCGAGAATATGCCCACCACCGAGCTTGGAGAAGCAGACCTCACCGACGGCGCCATCGATCTGATGAGCCTTCTGGTGAAGACCGGCCTCTGCACCACCAAGTCCGACGCCCGCCGCAACATTCAGCAGGGCGGCGTCACGGTGGACGATGTGAAGGTCACCGACATCGGCAAGAGCTTCACGGCAGAGAACCTGAAAACCGGCATCATCCTCAAACGCGGCAAGAAGAATTTCAACAAGGTCATCCTGAAATAAAATCGATCCCCCGGAGCTGTGCTCCGGGGGATTTCATATGGATTTGTAAAGAATTTCAGGCTTTCTTCAGATCTGCGCCGGTGAGATACTTGCGCATGGGAACCCACAGAAGCGCAAAGACCAGCAGGCAGATCAGAATGTTCGGCAGCATATAGGCCAGGTTATAGAGCAGGGAATAGAACCAGGGGCTGTGCATGGTCATGCCAAAGAAGGTATCCGGCATGTATTCACCCCATACCGTGGCGCCGACCACATAGTGAACCAGGAAGCGGCAAAGGCCGCCGATCACGGTACCGATAAAGATGCCGCCCTTCTTGCCGTGGGCAAGACCGGCAAAGCCGAGAGCCGTGTAGGCCAGCAGATAGTCTCCGATGATGGACTGCCAGCCCAGAGCAATACCGCCGTCAAACATGAACTGCATGACGCCGTAGACAAAACCGGCAAGCAGGCCGTTGCCAAGGCCCCAACGCACAGCGTAGAGGATGATTGGCACCATGGCCAGCGTGATGCTGCCGCCCCAGGGCATTCTCCAGAGCTTCAGATAGCTCAGGACCTGAGCGGCTGCGATCAGGATCGCGCCTTCTGTCAAAGCGCGAAGGGTGAGTGTGGATTTCTTCATTTTGTTTCCTCCCATTTTTCTTTTTTTGGAAGCAGGGAAACAAAAGACAGGTTCCCGCAAAAAGAACCTGTCGGCGCTTCTCCGTTTCCTACGCCGGCATTACCCGGATCAGGTTCCATGGTTTCAGAGCTCCATTACTCTGTCTCAGCCGGGAGTACCCAGCGCCCATCTGATTGCTTCGCTATTGTAGTCCCAATTGACCTTAACGTCAAGTCCTTTTGAGATTTCGCACAGCCTGTATAAAAGCTTTGCATTTTTCCTTAGAATATGATAACATGAAGTGATAAATTGGAAAAAAGGATGTATCTGTATGATCATGCCGCCTTAAGGTCATTTTTCGATCAGAGGAACAGCATACAGAAAGGATTTGAAAAATGACAGAATATCAGAATGAGATCCAGCGCCGCCGGACTTTTGCCATAATTTCCCACCCGGACGCCGGTAAAACGACGCTCACGGAAAAGCTCCTGCTCTACGGCGGAGCCATCCAGCTGGCGGGCTCTGTAAAGGGCAAGGCCACCGCTCGCCACGCGGTTTCCGACTGGATGGAACTGGAAAAGCAGCGCGGCATTTCCATCACCTCCTCGGTGATGCAGTTTGAGTATGAGGGCTACTGCATCAACATTCTGGACACCCCGGGGCACCAGGACTTTTCCGAGGACACCTATCGCACCCTGATGGCCGCGGACTCCGCCGTGATGGTCATCGACGCCGCCAAAGGCATTGAGCCCCAGACCCGCAAACTCTTCAAGATCTGCGCCATGCGGCATATCCCCATCTTCACCTTCATCAACAAGCTGGACCGGGAAGCCCGCAGTCCCTATGAGCTGATGGAGGAGCTGGAAAACGAGTTCGGCATCGGCACCTATCCCATGAACTGGCCCATCGGCTGCGGCCAGGAATTCAAGGGCGTGTACGACCGGGAAAAGCAGGCGATCCTTGCGTTTACCGAATTCCATCGGGGCCAGAACAAGATCCGCGCCATTGAGTGCCGTCTGGACGAGACGGAGAAACTTGACGAACTGATCGGACACCGTCTGCGGGAGACGCTTTCGGATGACATTGAGCTGCTGGACGGCGCCGGTTATGACTTCGATATCGAAGAGGTCCGAAAGGGCCGTCTCTCTCCCGTGTTCTTCGGCTCCGCCCTCAATAATTATGGCGTGGAGCCTTTCCTGGAGAACTTCCTGAAAATGACCATGCCGCCTCTGCCCCGCATCTCCGGGGATGACATTGTGGATCCCTTTGATCCTCACTTCTCCGCCTTCGTCTTCAAGATCCAGGCCAACATGAACAAGGCCCACCGGGACCGTATCGCCTTCATGCGTATTTGCTCGGGCAAGTTCGAGCGGGATAAGGAGTATTTCCACGTGCAGGGCGGCAAGCCCCTGCGCCTGGCCCAGCCCCAGCAGCTCATGGCCCAGGACCGCGCCATCATCGACGAGGCTTACGCCGGGGATATCATCGGCGTGTTTGATCCGGGCATCTTCTCCATCGGTGACACTATCTGCGAGAAGGGACAGAGCCTGTGCTTTGAGGGCATCCCCACCTTTGCGCCGGAGCATTTTGCTTCCGTGGAGCGTGTCGACACCATGAAGCGCAAGCAGTTTGAAAAAGGCATCCAGCAGATCGCCCAGGAGGGCGCCATCCAGATCTTCCACGAGCCCTATACCGGCGTGGAGGAAGTGATCGTCGGCGTTGTCGGCGTGCTTCAGTTTGAGGTTCTGGAGTATCGTCTCAAGAGCGAATACGGCGTAGACATCCGCCGCCGCAGCCTGCCCTATGAGTTGGTCCGCTGGGTGGAGAACGAGGATTTTGACATCCACAAGCTGAATCTCACCAGCGATACCAAATGGGTGCAGGACTTTAAGGGCAACAATCTGCTGCTGTTCACCTCTTCCTGGTGCATCAACTGGGCCCTGCAGAAAAACGAGGGCCTGCGGCTGAGAGAGTTTAACCGCGACTGAGAAAGGGGAATCCACATGGCTGAATCCATTAAGATCGAAATATTCCGCAAAAAGGATGCGGAGGACTTTACCAAGGCGTTGGCCGATCCGGAAAGCAGAGCCCAGACCGGCAGCGGCGCTGCCATGACTGCGGCTGTCTCAGCCGCGCTTCTGGAACGGGTAGCGAAGCTTACGAAGGAAGAACTCCCCGAGAACGAGCGGGTGGAATACATCGTCCGCAACGCCGAGATTCTCCGTACCTATATGGTCAATCTCATCGACGAGGATGTGAAGGCCCGCGGCCCCTATCGCCGGGCACTGAAGGAGGGAGATCCCCGCAAGATCGAGGCTGCCACTCAGACCGCAGGCGCTGTCTGCAGCGAGATTGTCTGCATGATGGAAAAGGAACTGGAACTTCTGGAGGAGCTGGCTGCCCTATGTCCTTCAGACGCCAGACACTTCGCCGCAGAGAGCGCGGACCTGGCTTATGCCGCGATCCGTGCCTGCATGCGGGTCTGCATCTACTGGGGCGATCTCAGCACCGAGGACACCCGGCGCTATGTGATCCGCCGGGAGAATGAGCTGCAGCTGCAGGAGATCGACCCGCTTTACAAGCGCGTTATCGATAAGCTGGAAGCCTGATCCGAGAAATGCAAAAAGCCGCCCTCCCGGGCGGCTTTTTCTTATGAATTCTTCATAGCCTGTTAACTTGCTTATTTCCGGACTGCGGTGTATAATATCTTGAAAAGTTGCGGAAAGGACGGGACCCGTTATGGAAGATGAGATCAGACAGTTGAAAGACTGGATCGAAGAGAGCGACAACATCGTGTTCTTCGGTGGAGCCGGCGTCAGCACGGAAAGCGGCATCCCGGATTTTCGCAGTGTGGACGGGCTCTATAACCAGAAATGGAAATATCCGCCCGAGACCATTTTGAGCCACAGCTTTTTTGAGCGTTATCCCGAGGAATACTATCGCTTTCATCGGGCAAAGCTCGTCATTGATGGGGTCCAGCCCAACCGCGCCCATAAGCGTCTTGCCAAGCTGGAGCAGGAGGGGAAGCTTCGCGCCGTCATTACGCAGAATATAGACGGACTCCACCAGGCCGCCGGCAGCAAAAAAGTGCTGGAGCTCCACGGCAGCATCCTGCGCGCCTACTGTTCCCGCTGCCGCAAGCCCTTCTCTGCGGAGGAGATGAACCACGGCGAGGGCGTGCCCCGCTGCAGCTGCGGCGGCGTCATTCGGCCTGATATTGTACTGTATGAGGAGCCTTTGGACCAGGACGTTCTGTCCGAGGCAGTTCACTATATCCGCCATGCCGATATCATGATCGTGGGCGGTACCTCCCTGAACGTATATCCCGCTGCGGGCCTTATCAACTACTATCGCGGCAATAAGCTTGTCCTGGTTAATCGCAGCGCGACCCCATATGACAGCTATGCGGATCTTGTGATCCATGCCAACATCGGAGATGTATTCAGTCAGATCTGAGAGGACATAATTATGAACAAAGGAAAACTGATCGTTCTTGAGGGCATTGACGGCAGCGGCAAATCTGCCCAGTTCCGCCGCCTCTGTGCCAGATTGGAAAATGACGGGATCGACTATAATCATATTGTCTTTCCCCGCTATGACCAGGACAGCAGCGCCCTGATCCGGATGTATCTTGCCGGCGAATTCGGTACCCATCCCGATGATGTGAACGCTTATACCGCCTCCACATTCTTTGCTGTGGATCGTTTTGCCTCCTATAAGAAGGACTGGGGTTCCACCTATGAAGATGGAGGACTCTTCCTCTCCGACCGATATACTACCTCCAACGCCGTTCACCAGGGCTCCAAGCTTTCGGATGCGGAGCTGCCCGACTTTTTCCACTGGCTCAGCGATCTGGAGTATGAGAAGATGGGCCTTCCCCGGCCTGATCTGGTGATCTACCTGGATGTGGATATCGAGACCTCTCTGGCCCGTATGCGTCGGCGGGAGGCTAAGAACCACACCCATGCGGATATCCATGAGCAGGATATCGAATATCTGCGCCGCTGCTTGCGCACAGCAGAGCGTGCCGCCGATTTCTTCGGCTGGACCAGGATCCCCTTCATGAAAGACGGACAAGAGCGTGAAGTGGAAGAGAAGAACGAGGAGATCTACCGCATTCTTCGTTCCGCCATCGAATAAAACAGGGCCTCCGAAGAGGCCCCAAAGCTTTTGTTTCTTTGACTCAGTTGCAGCCGCAACCGCAGCCGCAGCCATTGTTGTTATCGCAGCCGCAGCCGAATCCGCTGCCGCCCCAGCCGAAGAGCAGGATGATCAGAATGATGATCCAAACGCCGTTATTGCAGTTGTTGCAGAACATAGCAGCTTCCTTTCTCCGCAATCCAAGAATTCGCTGCCGCCATGCGGAACAGGCGGTGCGTTGAGGAAAATCGGGAACGGCGGCTTCCCGCCGTTCAAACTATCCTATGCATTCCGACCCATTGCGGTTACCTTTCCAAACGACCCCCAGGAGGTCCCTGATGAACGAAGATTTCGATAAACAGTATGAGCTATATGAGGGGAGCGTCCAGTCCCACATAGAGGAAAAGCCCTCCGTGTCTTCTCGCAGCGGCAAGCAAGCGAACAACCCGGTAGACCGTCTGCTGCTGAACAAGTCTCGGGGCCAGGCTGCCAATTACACCGGAGACGCCGAATCCGAGCGGGATTATCGACCCATCCGGCAGAGCCATGAATATCGCTCCGGCTGTCTGGGCGGCGTGATGTATTTCCTCTTTATCATCTGCCTGAGCTTGGTGCTGGCCTGTCTTGGCTGGATGGCCGCCAGTGACATGCTTGCCCTGAACAAGAAGACGGTGACCGCCACCGTGTCGCTGCCCATGAACATTTTTGAGTATGAGACAGTTGCCAAATATGACGAGGACGGCAATCCCGACGGGACCAAGCGCGTGACTCATGCGGATATGGAATATGTGGCTGACGTGCTGAAAGACGCGGGCCTCATTGAGTACAAATGGCTTTTCAACGCGTTCTGCAAATTCTCCCATGCGGACACCAAGCTTGCCCCGGGGGAATACGAGCTTCACTCTACCTATGATTATCGCGCTCTGATCCAGCACATGACGCCTTATTCCGGCGGTGCGCTTACCGTGAAAGTAACCTTCCCGGAAGGCCTTAACATGCGGCAGATGTTCCTTTTGCTTGAGGAGAATGGAGTCAGTGATTTTGACGAGCTGATGGACGCCGCTGCCTCTTATAAGTTCAAGTACAGCTTCCTGGAGGAGCTGGAGGATGGAGACGCCAGCCGCCTGGAGGGTTACCTGTTCCCGGACACCTATGAGTTCTATGTGAACATGCAGCCTGCCAGCGCCATCAACAAGTTCCTGGAGACCTTCCACTATGTCTTTAACGATGACCTGCAGGTCCAGCTGGAGAACAGCGGCATGGAGATCCGGGATATTGTGACCATTGCCTCCATGATCGAAAAGGAGGCTGCCAATGATGAGGAGCGGCCGCTGATCGCATCGGTCATCATGAACCGTTTGAATACCGGAATGCCACTCGGCATTGACGCCACGATCCTCTATGTCCATCCCGAGCATGAGGGAGCGCCCACCGCTGCCATGCTGGCGGAAGACAGTCCCTACAACACCCGTGACCGGGTTGGCCTGCCGCCAACACCCATCTGCAACCCCGGTCTTGCCTCCATCAAGGCCGCGCTGAACCCTGCCAGCACCAGCTATTATTATTACGCACTGGATGAAGAGACCGGTACCCACCGCTTCTTTACCAACAGCTATGAGTTTGACGAGTTCGTCGCGTCCCAGGGCTATGGCGCCTAAAGTGGAGTTGCTGTCCCCGGCCGGCGACCGGGAGCGGTTGAAAATGGCCATCCTTTATGGGGCGGACGCGGTGTATCTGGCCGGCAGACAGTTCGGCATGCGCTCCAGCACGGTGAACTTCTCCGACGAAGATATCCGTTGGGCTGTTCAGTATGCCCATGCAAGAGGCGCCAGGATCTATGTGACCTGCAACACGCTGCCCCTGGAGGTGGAGCTGCGGGAACTGCCCGGATATCTGGAATTCTTGCAGGATGCGGGCGTAGACGCGCTGATCATCGCAGACCTTGGTGTCCTTGAGCTTGCCAAGCGCCATGCGCCAAAGTTGGCAAAGCACGTCAGTACGCAGTTTGGTGTTATCAACAGCGCCGCGGCAAATGCCCTCTTCTCGCTGGGGGCTGATACCGTGGTGCTGGCCAGAGAGACGCCTTTGGAGGATATCCGGAAGATCCGGGCCAATACGCCTAAAGAGCTTCGCATCGAGGCTTTTGTCCACGGTGCCATGTGCGTCAGCTTTTCCGGGCGCTGCCTGCTTTCCAATTATTTCACCGGCCGGGATGCAAACCGGGGACAGTGCGCCCAGCCCTGCCGCTGGAAGTATCACCTGGTGGAGGAAAAACGTCCCGGCCAGTATTTCGAGATCACCGAGGACGGCGGTACATATATTCTGAATTCCCGGGATATGCGCATGATCGAACATCTGCCGGAATTGCTGGAGGCTGGCGTCACCAGTCTGAAAATCGAGGGCCGGATGAAATCTGCCTATTATACGGCTGTGACTACCAATGCCTATCGTCACGCGCTGGACGAAGCACTTGCCGGAAAGCCTCTGGATCCACTTTGGGTAGAGGAAACGGACAAATGCAGCCATCGGCCCTATTCCACCGGCTTTTACTTCGGAGAACCAGGTCAGCACTATGCGGAGGCGAGCTATTTTTCCACTGCGGAGATCGCAGCCATCGTGGAAAGCTGTGACAAGCAGGGGAGGGCTGTGCTGACCCAACGGAACAAGATCTTTCCCGGGGACACATTGGAGCTGTTGCTGCCGGAGGGCAAACCGATCCCATTTACGGCGGGCGACCTGTTCGATGAAGAGGGAAATTCTATTCCCGACACCCGGAGAGCCATGATGCGCTTTTGCATGCAACTGCCGGTTTCCGCACCCGCTCTGTCAATCGTACGGAAGATCATCCAGGAGGACGCTTCGGCATGACGGATCCCTTTTGCTGCGAAGAGATGCAATATCATTTGACCTATCGTTGTCCGGAGCACGAAGATCCCTTTGCCTGCCCGGATCATATCATGATTTTTTCCGAGGACACGCAAACCTATGGGATCCCGATCCATGACGGCGGACAGGCTTTCATTCGCATCCGGTATTGTCCATGGTGCGGTAAGAAACTGTGATTTTCCTTGACAATTCAGGCATTTATGGTATATTTACATCGGCGTTGACGAAACGAGCCGGTGCCAGGCATTTCAGAGAGAGATCGGGCGGTGCGAGATCTCATGCTTTGACCGGCGGCCACTTCGGAGCCACTCTGGGATGACCGGGGCGTATGCCTGCGTTAAGGGCGCTGAGAGGCCGCGATTTGCGGCGAATCAGGGTGGTACCGCGAACGTAATTTCGCCCCTGTTCCTTTTGGGACAGGGGTATCTTTATTTGAGAGGACAAACGAACACATGGAAAAGTACGGACTCAACCAACTGCGCGAAATGTTTCTGCAATTCTTCGAAAGCAAAGGGCATCTTCGCCTCCCCAGCTTCTCTCTGATCCCGCAGGGGGACGCCAGCCTTCTGCTCATCAACTCCGGCATGGCCCCCATGAAGCCCTATTTCAAGGGCGAGAAGGAGCCGCCCCGGCACCGGGTCTGCACCTGCCAGAAGTGCATCCGCACCGGCGACATTGAGAACATCGGCAAGACCGCCCGCCACGGCACCTATTTTGAGATGCTGGGCAACTTCTCCTTCGGTGATTACTTCAAGCGGGAAGCCATCCACTGGAGCTGGGAATTCCTGACCAGCCCCGACTGGGTGGGTCTGGACCCGAACCGCCTCTATCCCTCCGTTTATGTGGATGATGATGAGGCTTTTGAGATCTGGAACAAGGAGATCGGCATCGCCCCGGAGCGCATTTTCCGCTTCGGGAAAGAGGATAACTTCTGGGAGCACGGCGCCGGCCCCTGCGGCCCCTGCTCTGAGATCTATTACGATCGCGGCGAGAAGTACGGCTGCGGCAAGCCGGACTGCACCGTGGGCTGCGACTGCGACCGCTATATCGAGGTATGGAACAACGTCTTTTCACAGTTCGATAACGACGGCGAAGGCCATTACACCGAGCTGAAGCAGAAAAACATCGATACCGGCATGGGCCTGGAGCGTCTGGCGGTCGTCTGCCAGGACGTGGATTCCCTCTTCGACGTGGACACCGTGATGAACATCACCCACAAGGTCAGCGAGCTTACCGGCGCCTATTACGGCAAGAGCCACAAGATGGATGTGTCTCTGCGTGTCATCACCGACCACATCCGCTCGGCTACCTTCATGATTTGTGACGGCGTTCTGCCCTCCAACGAGGGCCGGGGCTATGTGCTGCGCCGCCTGCTGCGCCGGGCTGCCCGCCACGGCAAGCTCCTTGGCGTGAACGAGCCCTTCCTCTATGAGGTCATCGATACCGTAATCCACGAAAATGAGTGCCAGTATCCCGAGCTGCGGGAGAAGCAGGCATACATCACCCGCGTGGTGAAGACCGAGGAGGAGAACTTCGCCAAGACCATCGACGCAGGTATGAAGATCTTCAATGACATGCTCTCTGAGCATAAGGCAAAAGGGGAGAGCACCTTCTCCGGCGCCGACGCCTTCAAGCTCTACGATACCTACGGCTTCCCCATTGACCTGACCATCGAGATGTGCGGCGATGAGGGCATGACCGTGGATGAGGACGGTTTCAAGCAGCTCATGCAGGAGCAGCGCGTTCGCGCCCGCGAGGCCCGCGCCGCTCTGGGCGATCTGGGTTGGGCCGGTGTCAGTTTCGGCAAGGAGATCCCCGAGACCGTATTCGAGGGCTATGATAAGCAGCAGGTTCAGGCCAAGGTTCTTGCCATCGTCGCCGATGGCGAGTTCCGGGAGGAGATCCCCGCCGGGACTGAGGCCATTGTGGTTTTGGACCGCACGACCCTCTATGCAGAGATGGGCGGCCAGGTTGCCGATCATGGCACCCTTTCTGCCAATGGTCTGTGCTTCCAGGTCAGCGACGTACAGAAGAACAAGGGCGGCAAGTATATGCACACAGGTATCCTTCAGGAGGGAGTCCTGAAGCTGGGCGACACGATCACCGCATCTTATGATGCAAAGCGTCGCGCTTCCATCGCCCGCGCCCACAGTGCCACGCATCTGCTCCAGAAGGCCCTGCGGGATGTGCTGGGCGATCATGTGCATCAGGCGGGCTCTCTGGTGGAGCCTGATTTTCTCCGCTTTGACTTCACCCACTTTTCCGCTGTGACGCCTGAGGAGCTCAATCAGGTTGAGGAAGCGGTGAACGCCGCAATTCTGGAAGGACTTGCTGTCGTTACCAAAGAGATGCCCATTGAGGAAGCTCGCAAGAGCGGCGCAACCGCCCTTTTCGGTGAAAAGTACGGTGATGTGGTCCGTGTGGTCAGCATGGGCGATTACAGCGTTGAGCTTTGCGGTGGCACCCATCTGAGCAACACCGCCAAGGCCGGCCTTTTCCACATCAGCTCCGAGGGCTCTGTTGCTTCTGGTGTACGCCGCATCGAGGCCACTACCGGCCTGCGTACTCTGGAGACCCTGCACCGGGATATCGAGGCGATCTCCGCGGTTTCCGCGCTGTTCAAAGCCAATCCCGCCGATATGCTCCAGAAGGTGGAACAGCAGACGGCTGAGCTCAAGGAAGCCAGACGCCAGATCCAGCAGTATAAGGATAAGGAGTCTGCCGGCGGCGCAGATACGCTGCTGAAAAACGCCAGGGATGTGGGCGGCCTGCACGTGGTCACCTGCAGCCAGGGTGAGTGCGACGCGGCGGCCCTGCGCAAGATGGGTGACGCGCTCCGCGATAAAGACGGCGCTGTGGTAGCGGTCATCTCCGCTGTGAACGGAGAAAAGATCACCTTCCAGTGTGTCTGCGGTAAGGATGCTGTTGCCAAGGGAATCCGCGCAGGCGATATCATCAAGCACATTACCGCCATTGCCGGCGGCAAGGGCGGCGGCAAGCCCGATTCCGCCATGGGCGGGGGCAACGATGTCAGCAAGCTGAAGGAAGCCCTTTCCGCTGTGGAGGGCTTTGTGGAAAGCAAACTTTGAGGAGGAGATAACATGGATCAGGATTGCCTGTTTTGCAGGATCATCGCGGGGGAGATCCCCAGCTCCAAGGTCTATGAGGATGAGTACGTGTTTGCCTTCCGGGATATCAATCCACAGGCGCCGGTGCATATCCTTGTGGTTCCGAAGAAGCATATCTGCTGCGCCTGCGGCATCAACGAAAATAATTCTCTCTATGTCGCCAAGTGCTTCGAAGCCATCGCCAAAATCGCAAAGCAGGAAGGACTGATGAACGGCTTCCGCGTCATCAACAACTGCGGCGAAGACGGCGGACAAACCGTCATGCATCTGCATTTTCACCTCATCGGCGGCGTAAAGCTCAGCGAAAAGATCCTCTGATCAACAGAATCAACAACCGCAGAGATCCCTCTCTGCGGTTGTTTTGAAAGTGTGGTGAGCGCGCTTGCGCAAACTCGCGATCGCCTGCTTCAGCTTTTCCTCCGCGATCTTCCTTGCCTGTTATCTTCTGGCCTCGGGAATTCTTCCTTGGTTGGCTTCGGGGTTTGCGCTTTGCGGCCTTGCGTTGCTCCTGTCCGGACAACGCTGGCTCCGGGGATTTGTTATTTCCGCTTTTGCGCTTGCCTTTGGCTTCCTGCTCTTTTTCCTTCGTACGCAGTTTACGCTCCGGCCAGTGCTTGCTTTGGACGGAGAAATTGTGGACATCCGTGGAGAAGTCTGTGCTTACCCGCAGAGCTATGAGGATTATAGCAGAGTGGAGATCCTTTTGAACGGCGGGGATATTCCGGGAGGAAGGCTTGTCCTTTATGCGGATGGGGAGGCGCTCTCAAAGTTCTTACCGGGTGATACGCTTTGCTGCTCTGCACGCGTGAAACGTGCAGACGAACGCTACGGTGAGCGCTATGATTCCTATTTGGCCCGGGGCGTTTATTTGACCGGGAATTTGAAATCAGAGCCGGAGCGGATCCCCGGACAGATCGGACTTCGTTATTTCCCGCTCTGGCTTCAACGACAGATCGCTTCGCAGGTAGAGCGCCTTTTCCCAGCGGATACCGCAGCTTTTATGAAATCCCTCATGCTGGGCGATAAGCAGGACCTCTATCAGGATCAAAGTTTGTATCTCGCCATGAATCGGGCCGGGTTTCTGCACATTGTTGCAGTTTCCGGCATGCACATCGCCTTTCTGGTAGGCCTTCTCCAGCTCTTACTGGGTAAAACCCGGGCTTCTTCGCTTCTTTGTCTGGGACTTGTGTGGCTGTTTGTTTTCATCACCGGAGTTCCGGCCTCTGCTGTTCGGGCCGCTGTGATGCAAAGCTTCTTGCTGGTCGCACCCATGGTCAACCGGGAAAACGATAGTATCACATCGCTGTCCGCGGCTCTTGGATTGATCCTGCTGGCAAACCCCTATGCAGCAGGCAGCGTGGGACTACAACTGTCCTTTTCTGCCATGGCTGGCATCCTCTTCCTTTCCGAACCTTTCAACGCTGGTCTTTCCGGACTGTTTCCCGAGCATTGGGCCGATCGGCTTCGTGGGCCGATCTCCACTGCAGCAAGCTCTCTTGCGGTGCTGGCGTTTTCCGCGCCGCTTATGGTGCTGCACTTTCATTCACTTTCTCTTCTTTCACCTGTCACCAACGTTTTGGGACTATGGGCGGTGTCGCTGTGCTTCAGCGGCGGATACTTGAGTTGTCTTCTTGGTGCGGTCCTTCAGCCGCTTGGGATCGCTGCCGCCTGGCTCGTATCCTGGCTTGCCCGGTATCTCTTTTTCGTGGCAAGAGCGGTGTCTTCGCTCTTTTTTGCCATGCTCTATCTTCGGTCTCTGCCCTCCTATCTCTGGGTCCTGCTCGTCTATTTGCTGGCGCTGCTGTTTGCCTTCAGCAGGATCAGAGTCTGGCTCCGTTATTTCTTTCCGGCAATGCTTTCCATCGGTATGCTGGCGCTTTTGCTCCTGGCGGCACGCCATCATTACGATCGGCCGGATGGCGTTATCACCGCGGTGGATGTCGGTCAGGGGCAGAGTCTTGTGGTCATGCAGGGGGAAGAGACTCTTGTCATAGACTGCGGCAGCATCTATACTTTGGATAACGCCGGAGAACGAACCGGATCCTATCTTATGGCAAGCGGTCGCAGGCAGGTTGACGCGCTGTTGCTGACCCATCTGCATGCGGATCATTGCAATGGCGTTACCATGTTGATGGACATGCTTCCCGTTCGACAGATGATCCTTCCCGCGGATGTGGAGGACGAGGACGGCCTGCTTGCGGAAATCCTGGACGCAGCAGCACGACACGGAACGGCTGTACAGTATGTTTCTCAGGACGAAGAGCGGAATTTCGGCGCAATCCATGCCAGAATTTTTGCTCCTGCCGGGCAGGGAGATGCCAATGAGCGCTGCATGATGATGGAGTATTCCATCGGCAGTTATGACATGCTTGTCACGGGAGACGCCCCGAAAGCGGCGGAAAAGGAGCTGCTGGCCAGATATCCACTCCGGGATCTGGAACTGCTGATCGTGGGCCACCATGGCTCCCGTTACTCCAGCTCCGGGGAGCTTCTTGGCAGCATCGGTGCGGATACGGCGGTCATCAGCGTCGGTTATAATACTTTCGGTCACCCGACCTATGAAACGCTGGAAAGACTTGCTGCTTACGGATACAGCATCTATCGCACCGATTTGAACGGTACGGTCGAGATCTTTTTGGGAAAATGATATGGCTAAAAAGAACGATGAAAAACTGAATTACCAGGCTGTCCTGCGCAAACTGAAAGAGAACGGTCCGCAATCGCTCTACCTGCTCTGGGGACCGGAGGACTATCTGCGGGAGCATTTTTTGTCGCAGATCAAATCGCTTTGCCTCCCTGACGGGGATGACAGCTTCAGTTACAAGCGGATAAACGGACCGGAGCTGGATCCTGTCGCACTTCAGCAAGCAGTGGACGCTGTTCCGTTCCTCTCGGAGCGGACACTTGTGGAACTGCGGGGCGTGGACCTGAACCGCCTGAAAGACACGGATGCCATTCTCAAAGTATTGACGGATATTCCTGAGTATTGCACGGTGGTCTTTGTTCAGGAAACGGACTTTGAGCCTGACGGACGTCTCAAACAAATCAAGAAACTGCGCTCCATCGCCGAGGAGATCGAATTCACCCAGCAGCAGCAAAATGAATTGACAAAGTGGATCGCCAGACGTTTTGCTGCCCTGGGAAAGAGCATCGAATTCGATGCCTCTCAGCGTCTGATCTTTATCAGCGGCGATCTGATGAATCGTCTGATCCCAGAAATCGATAAGATCGCGGCCTACGCGAAAGGGGAGCGCGTGACCGTCTCCGACGTGGAGGCGGTTGCACATCACATCCCCGAGGCAGTGATCTTCAACATGACCGATCAGATTTCTCAGAAAAGTCTCAACAATGCTTTGGCCACTCTTTCGGAACTCCTTTCCGATAAAAACAACGAGCCGATTGCCATGCTTGGTATGCTGGGCTTGCAAATGAGACGGCTTTATGCGGCAAAACTCGCGCAGACGCAGAATCTGGGTGCTGCGTATGTGAAGGAAGTGACCGGATGCAAGTATGATTTCCAAGTCACAAAGCTACAGCAGGCCGCGAGAGGATATACGCTGCAGCAGCTAAAAAAGGCGGTGGAGCTTTGCGCCGAGACAGACTACCGCCTGAAGAGCAGCGGCGGAGACGATCGCGAAATCTTCAAAGAACTGGTCGTCAGAATCGCGGCGGGAGAGAGCGATGGTCAGAATTGAGGAAGTTATTATCGTGGAAGGGAAGTACGATAAAAACACCCTGAGCCAGGTTGTGGACGCTGTGATCCTGGAAACCTCCGGCTTCGGCATCTTCCATGATAAGCAGAAACGAAAGCTTTTTCAGATGCTGGCGGACCGGCGGGGCCTTATCATCCTGACGGATTCTGACGGCGCAGGTTTTGTGATTCGAAACCATCTGAAAGGCTTCCTTCCCGCGCAAAAAGTGAAGCAGGCTTATATCCCTGACCTTTACGGAAAAGAAAAAAGAAAAGCCTCACCCTCCAAAGAGGGGAAGCTTGGCGTGGAAGGCATGCGCCCGGAGATCCTGCTGGATGCGCTGCGCCGCGCAGGAGCCCACTTTGTAGGGGAGGAGCAGACCGGTATTCTTTCTGAACGGATCACCAAGACCGATTTTTACCGTCTTGGACTCAGCGGCGGAGAGGGCAGCCGGCAGAAAAGGCTGTGTATCCTCAAACGTTTGGAACTGCCGGAACATCTCAGCAGCGACGCCATGCTGGATGTGCTCAATGCCCTGATGAGCCGGGAGGAGTTCTTCGCTCTTGTCCGCCAAGTTCTTCCAGACAGGGCGGAACGATCGCTCCCAGAAGAAGGACCAGCTGGGATAGATCCCTGAATATGTAAGCCGTCTGCAAATGGCCGGGCTCTCCACTCTTCTCGCCGAGCAACAAAAACATTGCTGTCAGCAGCAGAAGCAGGCAGCATGCCTGCAGACTTCGCATCAGAAAAGCCCAGGAGGCATTTTTTGCGGACAGAATTCCTTGAACAGTCCTCCGGATCTTATGCTTCATGAAATACCACCTCGGGAACATGATATCCCGGGGTGGTGTTTCTTTCAAGGAACAAATTCTGCCAAAGAATTATGAACAGTCCATAAAAAAATCATCCGATGCGAGACAAAAGCCAAAAGCTGTGATAAGATAAAAAAAGCCGCGCACAAGGCGCGGCTCTCTGGCACCCACGAGGGGATTCGAACCTCCGACCTACCGCTTAGGAGGCGGTCGCTCTATCCTGCTGAGCTACGTGGGCAAATCGCTTCTTTTTGAAGCTTATGCATTCTACCGCAGTTTCCTGAACCTGTCAAGAGAGGGAGTCTCTATGCTCAAGCTTGTTTCCATCAAAAAAGACTATACCGTGGGAGATTTTTCCGTCCATGCGCTGAAAGGAGTAGACCTGAGCTTCCGGGAGCACGAGTTTGTTGCCATCCTGGGCCACTCCGGCTGCGGAAAAACCACACTGTTGAATATCATTGGCGGCTTGGATCAATACAATTCCGGCGATCTCATCATCAACGGAAAGTCCACGAAAAACTTCACCGACAGTGATTGGGACGTATACCGCAACCACTCCATTGGCTTTGTCTTTCAGTCCTATAACCTGATTCCGCACCAGACGGTGCTGGCCAATGTGGAGCTTGCGCTGACGCTTTCCGGCGTCGGGGCTTCGGAACGCCGTGCCAGAGCCACGCAAGCCCTGGAGAAGGTGGGCCTGGGCGATCAGCTCAACAAGAAGCCGAATCAAATGTCCGGCGGCCAGATGCAGCGTGTGGCCATTGCCCGCGCCCTGGTAAACGATCCGGATATTCTTCTGGCTGACGAGCCCACCGGCGCCCTGGATTCGGACACCTCCGTGCAGATCATGGAGATCCTGAAGGAGATTGCCAAGGACAAGCTCATCATCATGGTCACCCACAACCCGGAGCTTGCAACCTCTTATGCCAGCCGTATCATTCGCCTGAAGGACGGCCTCATTGTGGATGACAATGATCCCTTCGATGTGGAGGAGGCAGAGAACAAGGGCCCCATCGGCAAAAAGACCTCTATGGGCTTTTTCACGGCGCTTTCGCTCTCCATGAACAATCTGATGACCAAGAAGGCCAGGACCTTGCTCACGGCCTTTGCGGGCAGCATCGGCATCATCGGCATTGCGCTCATTATGTCCCTCTCCAACGGCATCCAGAACTATATCGATAAAGTCCAGGAAGACACTCTTTCCAGCTATCCCATCACCATCCAGGCTGAGACTGTGGATATGACCACCATGATGGCCTCCATGATGGGCGCCCAGGCGGAAACCGCCAATTATCGCCACGAGAAAGACGCGGTCTATTCCAGTGCCATTCTCTATAATATGATCAACTCTCTCTTTTCCTCAGAAGGTGAGTCCAACAACCTTGCCGCTTTCCGCGATTATCTGGAGGACGAAAACAGCGAGATCCGTCAGTATATCAGCTCGGTCCAGTACAGCTATGATGTGGATCTGACTCCCTATGCCGAGGATATAAATGGCCACATTGGGAAGACCGACGCCGTGGAAATCATGCAGACAGCCATGTCCTCCTCCTTCGGCGGTGATTACACGTCCTATTTCTCCACCTATGGGCAGATGTTCAGTACGCTGAACGTCTGGCAGGAGATGCTGCCCGGCGAGAACGGCGAACTTATCAACCCGCTCCTCAAACAGCAGTACGAGGTCTTGTACGGCCGCTGGCCGGAAGCGTACAATGAAACCGTCCTCATCGTCAACGAGAACAATGAGGTTTCTGACCTGGTGCTCTATTCTCTTGGCCTGAAAGCCAATGACTCCATCGCGGAGAATATGCAGCTCATGATGGCAGCGGAGGAAATGGACGCCACCGTGGAGAGCTGGAGCTATGAAGAGGTCTGCGGCAAGTCCTTCCGGTATATCTATCCTGCGGACCAATTCCAGTATAATGAGGAGACAGGGGAGTATCTGGACCTGACAGAAGAGGAACTGGGTCTCAAGACGCTCTATAACAACGGCCTGGAGATCCGCATTGTCGGCATCATCCGCAAGGACGGCGAAGCGCTTTCCGGCATGCTCTCCGGCGCTGTGGGTTATCCCCATGCGCTGGTGGAGTATATCTCGGAGGAAAGCGCCAAGAAGGATCTGATCCGCCGGCAGCTGGAGGACCCGGAACACGAGGTCTTTACCGGCCTGCCCTTCCTTGACCGGGAGGACGAGGCCATGACCAAGAGCCGCAAGGCAGACGCCGCCCGAGAGTATATCGCAGCTGCGGATACTGAGCAGCTTGCCGATCTCTATATCGAGTACATGTGCGAGCCGGACGAATCCTACCTGCAGGAGATGATCGACGAGCAGATGGAGGGCACCACCCGGGAAGAGATCGAGGAAAACATCCTGACCTATTACCCGGAATACGCCTCCATGCTCACGCAGATGGACGACGATATGCTCATGAGCTACATGAGCCAGATGGTGGGCGAGCAGGCCAAAACCCAATACGCCGCCCAGATGCGGGAACTCTACGAGGAATTGACGGATGAAGAACTGGCCGAGGATTTCCAGCTTCTCTCTTTGGAGGAAGAGGATTATCTCTGGATCTATGAAAACGCCATGCCCCCCGTCTATTCCGCCAGCACGCTGAAGGATACGCTGAAGACCCTGGGCTATGTGGATCTGCAGACCCCGAGTACCATCAATATCTATGCAGATTCTTTCGAAAACAAGGACAGCATCGCCGAGGCCATCGAGCATTACAATGAGTCCGTTTCTGAGGAAGACCAGATCAGCTATACCGATGTGGTTGCCTTGCTGATGAGTTCCATCACCACCATCATCAATGTCATCAGCTATGTGCTCATCGCCTTTGTTGCCATCTCTCTCGTCGTATCCTCCATCATGATCGGCATCATCACCTATATCAGCGTTCTGGAGCGCACCAAAGAGATCGGTATTCTCCGTGCCATCGGTGCCTCCAAGCGGGACATCTCCCGGGTCTTCAATGCCGAAACCTTTATCATCGGCCTTGCCGCCGGCATCATCGGCATCGTGATCACACTTCTGCTGAATATCCCCATCAACATCATCGTCCATGACCTCACCGGCATCAAGGCGTTGAATTCGACCCTGCCGCCGGTTGGCGGGGCGGTGCTTGTGGGCATCAGCGTGTTCCTGACCTTTATCGCCGGCCTGATCCCTTCCGGACTCGCCGCCAAGAAGGATCCGGTGGAGGCCCTGCGCACCGAATAATACAGAATCACAAAAGAAAGATCCCCCGGCCATCGGCCGGGGGATCGCTTTTACTTGGCTTCGATTTCTTTGATGTTGTACTCGTTGCCGGTGACCAGGAAGGTGTTGCCGCTTCCGCAATAAGGACAAATCTTCTTGTACTTCATTGTGGAATAGGTCTTGGCACAATCCTGGCAGTAAGTGACGGCTTCCAGTTTTTCGATCTTCAGCTCCGTGTTCTGGAAGTGCTCGGTCTTGGCCCTGGCCCACTGCCAGAAATCCATAAGATACTCTGGAATGATGCCGCTGACCTCGCCGACCTCCAGGGTGATGGAGCCGACCTCGGTGAGCTGGTTTTCCACCATCAGCTTTTCCACCGTGTCGATTACGTAGTAAATGGTTCCCAGTTCGTGCATTACTTGGCCTTCCGATTGATCTTGATGGCCTGCTTGGCCGCGTGCTTGAGCATGGGCAGGACCTTGTCCTCGCAGCGCACCAGGTTGGAAGCCTCGGGCACGTCGCGCTCCAGGTGGATGGCGTCGAACATGCAGCGGGTGGTGCAAAGGCCGCAGCCAATGCAGCGGTTCCGGTCCACGATGGTGACGCCGCAGCCCAGGCAGCGGCTGGCCTCGGTCTTGACCTGCTCCTCGGTGAAGGTAAGACGGTCGTGCTCAAAGGTCTTGAGCTTCAAAGGATCATGCTGGATCTCCTGGCGGGCAGGCTTGTCATAGGAATCCAATGTGAAAGCAAGATTGGACTTGTCCAGCTCGTAGAACTCGCGCAGGTTCCGTCCGCGGGTCAGGCTCTGGCCGTCCTGCACGAAGCGGTGCAGAGACTCGGCACCCTCGCGGCCGGCAGCAATGGCGTCAATGGCAAACTTCGGGCCGGTGTACACGTCACCGCCGACGAAGATGTCCTTCTGCTCGGTCTGGTAGGTGATGGCGTCGGCCAGGGCGTTGCCCTTCTTGCCGGTCTTGAGCTCGCCCACATCCAGCTTGCCCCAGTCGATGGTCTGACCGACGGCCGCCAGCACGGAATCGACCTCGATGGTCTCAAACTTGCCGGTGCCGATGGGGGAGCGGCGGCCCTTCTCGTCGGGCTCGCCCAGTTCCATGATCTCAACCTTCAGACCGCAGACTTTGCCATCCTGTCCAAGAATTTCGGCGGGGCCGTTGAGGAAGCAGAACTTCACGCCCTCTTCTTTGGCTTCCTTGATCTCTTCCTTGTCAGCGGGCATTTCTTCCTCGCTGCGGCGGTAGATCACGTAAGTCTCGGCGCCAAGGCGGACTGCGGTGCGGCAAACGTCCATGGCCACATTGCCGCCGCCAATGACAGCGCACTTCTTGCCGATCTCGGGCTTGTTGCCCAGGTTGACTTCCCGCAGGAAGTCAACGCCGCCGAAAACGCCGGTGAGATCTTCTCCGGGGATACGCAGTTTCTGGCTCTTCTGAGCGCCGATGGCGACATAGAAGCCCTTGTAGCCCTGCTCACGCAGCTGCTGAATGGTGATGTCTTTGCCGATCTCGGTGTTCATCTGGAAGTGAACGCCCATCTTCTCCAGCACTTCGATCTCGCCCTTGAGCGCGGCGCGGTCCAGACGGTAGCTGGGGATGCCCATGATGAGCATGCCGCCGGGGGCGGGGTTGCGGTCGAACACCGTGACGTTTGTGTAGCCCATATGAGCCAGGTAGTAAGCGCAGCTCAGGCCGGCAGGGCCGGCGCCGATGATGGCGACCTTCTCTTCATAGGGCTTGTCGATGGGGCGGCGGTAAAGGGGCTCGGGGATGTAGCGCTCGGCGCTCTTCAGATCCTGCTCGGCGATGAATTTCTTGATCTCGTCGATGGCGAGAGCCTTGTCCAAGGCGCCGCGGGTGCAGGCGGCCTCGCAGCGGCGGTTGCACACGTAGCCGCAGACAGAGGGGAAGGGGTTATCCTGCTTGATGAGCTTCAGGGCGTCCAGGTAACGGCCTTCCTTGGCCAGCTTGATATAGCCCTGAATGGCGATATGGGCGGGGCAGGCGGTCTTGCAGGGGGCGGTGCCGCTCTCGTGGCAGTTCTTGCGGTTGTCGAAGACGTAGTTGGGGTTCCACTTGTCCTTGCCCCACTTGAGGCCGTAGGGCAGCTCCTGCTTGGGATACTCCACCTCGCCGGTCTGGGTGCAGAGCTTCTGGCCCAGCTTCACGGCGCCGGCGGGGCAGACCTCCACGCACTTGCCGCAGGCAACGCACTTTTCCTTCTCCACATGGGCACGGTAGGCGGAAGCGGAGAGGTTGGGGGTGTTGAAGTACTGGCTGGTGCGCAGCGCAAAGCACACGCCCAGGTCGCAGTTGCAGAGACCGAAGATCTTGTCCGTGCCGTCGATGTTGGTGGTCTGGTGGACGTAGCCGTTCTCCTCGGCGCGCTTGCAGATCTGCAGCGCCTCTTCCTTGGTGATGCGGCGGCCCTTGCCGGTCTCGATCAGATACTCGGCAAAATCGCCCAGGCCGATGCAGCAGTCATCCTGAATTTCACCGGAGCCCTCGCCGTAGAGCCGGCGGGCGTTGCGGCAGGAGCAGTAGCCGACGGAAAGCTTGCCGTCATACTTGTCCAGCCAGTGGGAGATGTGCTCGATGGAAAGGGACTTGTTTTCAGACTGGATCGCTTTTTCCACGGGGATGACGTGCATGCCGATGCCGTCACCGCCGGGGGGGATCAGGTGGGTCTTGCCCTCCAGGGGCAGGAAGGTCATCTTGTCAAAAGAGTCAGCCAGCTCGGGGTATTTTTCCACCTGCCAGAGGACCATGTTGGTCATCTCGGCGATGCCGGGGACAAAGAGCTGAACGTACCACTGCTTCTCATGCTGGGGATTCTCCCAGTGGTACTCCACAATGCCGTGGTTGGCCGCATCGGTGAGCAGCTCTTCGATGCGCTGCTCGCTCTTGCCGGTAAGCTTTGCGATCTCTGCGGTGGTCTTGGGCTTGCGCAGGCCCATTTTCAGCATGACTTCGGCGATCTCATCGCTGGAGCATGCCCGGTCGAGGATAATGTATTCGGGGTCGGTTTCGGTGAGCCTCTTGATGCCGAATTTATAGGGGAGGCGGTCGGTGATCATTTTGCCAAGGTCAAACAGAATCTCTCTTGCCATTCTCATATCCCTCCATATGATTTGATTGTGCACAAAAGATCAACTATAAAATACCATGTTATTGTTGCTTTTTCAAGTATACAAAGCTCTCATTTTTGTCGTATCTGCTCAAAGATCGGCGGATAAGAACCGCTAAATGTTTGAATCCGGCTGGCTCAAGAAAAAAGGATTGATTCTGCGCTTCATTTGTAGTACAATACCATCGTGGCTTTTGACAAGGCTGCACTAATCGGGGAGCCAGCGGTGCCCTGTAACCTGCAATCCGCTATAGCAGGGATGAATTCCTGGCCGAGGGGATGCTCTGTGTCGTCTGACCCCGGTAAGCAGCGTTGAAGATCCGGTCTCGCGCAAGGTCGACCCGTGAACCATGTCAGGCGGGGAACCGAGCAGCATTAAGCGGTGCTCGGCTTGTGCCGTGAGGTCGCCGGGTCCGAGCCGGCTGCCGGCGGTAACGGATATAGCGCATGCTTCGGAGCCAGGTGTGCAGTCTTGTCAAGAGCCACAAGTCTATGAACAGAGGGGAGGAGTCGGTATGTACCAGGCCTTGTATCGAAAATGGCGTCCACAGACCTTTGATGAGGTCATCGGCCAGCAGCACATCACCGAGACGCTGAAAAGCCAGGTGAAAAATGACCGGCTCTCCCATGCCTATCTATTTATCGGGACACGCGGTACCGGTAAAACCACCTGCGCCAGGATCCTGGCACGTGCTGTCAACTGTGAGCACCCGGAAAATGGCAATCCCTGCGGAAAGTGTCCGGCTTGCCGCGGCATTCTGGAAGGCAGCGTCATGGACGTGGTGGAGTTGGACGCCGCCTCTAACAATGGCGTGGATAATGTCCGCGCTCTGCGGGAAGAGGCTGTATTTTCTCCCACAGCGGTCAAAAAACGGGTCTACATCATTGACGAGGTCCACATGCTTTCTCTATCGGCATTCAACGCCTTGCTGAAGATCCTGGAGGAGCCGCCGGAGCATCTGCTGTTTATCCTGGCTACCACGGAGCTTCAAAAAGTTCCGGCTACCATTCTTTCCCGCTGCCAGCGACATAGCTTTCGACGCCTGGAGTCGGAGACCATTTCCAAGTATCTGCTGGAGATCGCGAAGCGCGAGAAGCTTAGCCTGGATCAGGAAGCGGCCGACCTGATCGCGCGCCTGTCCGATGGCGGCGTGCGGGATTCGCTGAGCCTGTTGGACCAGTGCTCCGTGCATGAGCGAATCGATGTGGAAGCAGTCTACAGCACTGTGGGGCTTGCCGGAAAGCGAAGGATCTCCGAGCTGCTGGACGCCATTCTGCGGCATAACAGCGAAAAAGCGCTGCAGCTCTTCGACTCCATGTGGATGGATGGGAAGGACCCCGCTTCTGTCCTGCGGGAACTCAGCACGCTTCTGCGGGATGTGATGATGCTTCGCGTTGCGCCGAAAGCAGGATTGAATCTGATCTCCGGCGGATTTGAAGAGCGCACGCTCCAGTTTTTTGTTAAACGGATGACCACGGAGCAGGTCGTTTCCGCCATGGAGACGATTCAAAAGACACTTTCCACACTGCGGGATGTGAGCAACCCGCGTACCGCGGCGGAGTTATGCCTGGTATCTCTCTGCTGCGACAGTGCGGGAGACAGCATTGCGAGCTTACGCGCCCGAATTTCCGTGCTGGAGGAACAAATGGAGCGCGGCGTGCCAGCGATCCCGGCGCCCAGCCAGGCCTATCCTGAACGGGAAGAGCCGGAACCGTTCCATTCTGACGACGATTCTCCTTTCATGGATGAGGGACCCGATCCGATGGAACCGATTCCGGATGCTCCGGACGAATTCGATCCTTTTTCTGCGGACGCATCACAAAGGAACGCCCTTCCCAAAGAAGCTCCTGAGAGCGTTCCACAGACTGCTCCGGAGAAAAAAGCGTCCTCCGATCCTGAGCCATCCCGGCCCCAGTTATCCGCAAACAGCCGCGAACTGTGGAGCAGGATCTGTGCTGCTGTTATGCCCTCGCTTCCGCTGGACGTACAGATGCTGTTGCAGGATGAGGAACGCGTCACTGGCTCCCTCGACGGCAATTCGATCCTGGTGGAAACGCAAAATGATTTTCAGGCAAGACGTTTTCAGCGGCAGGACGTGATCCTTGCTTTCCAGGCTGCCGGAAGGGAAGTGCTCGGACATGATGTTCGTGTCCAGGCAAGAGAGCGGCAGGCCGAGGTGCGGCAAGCCCGCAGTTTGGACGATCTCAGACAGTTTAAGGAAGTTCATTTCATTTCAGAATAAATATACGCCGCACAGCGGCAGATCGGAGTATGACTTATGGCAAAAGGCGGTTTTCGCGGGGGTATGCCCGGCAACCAGATGAACATGATGAAGCAGGCCCAGAAGATGCAGCAGGAGTTTATGAAGATGCAGCAGGAGCTGGAGTCCACCGACTTTGAATTCACCGCCGGGGGCGGTGCTGTCAAAGCAGTCGTGACTGGAACCAGAGAGTTTTCCTCCATCGTCATCGATCCCGAGGTCGTGGACCCTGAAGATGTGGAAATGCTGCAGGATCTGATCCTTACTGCTGTCAACGGTGCTCTGAAGAAGGCTGATGAACAGACCAGCAAGGCTATGAGCAAGCTTCAGGGCGGCCTTGGCGGCTTCCCCGGCCTGTTCTGATTTTGTTCGAAGCGCAACCGGCCGCACCCTTTCGGTGCGGCCGGTTTGCGGTATTGGACCGCAGTGGGAAAGGACGGACAAGCACATGAGATTTCGAAAAGTCTATCTGGAGATCGGAAATATCTGCAATCTCCATTGCTCCTTTTGCCCGGGGACCAAACGGGAGCCCCGTATGTTGTTCTCGGAAGAGTTTCGCCTGCTTGCTGTAAAATTGCGTCCCTATACGGAGTATCTGTATTTTCACCTGATGGGAGAACCGCTGCTCCACCCACAGTTGGAACTGTTCCTCTCGGAGGCGGAGCGCCTTTCCTATAATGTCATGATCACCACAAACGGTATGCTGCTCCCAGCGAAGGGACAAGTTTTGTTGCAGTCTGGGGCAGTACATAAGGTAAATCTGTCTCTGCAGTCCTATGAAGCCAACAACAGCGGGAAATTGGAAAACTACCTGCGCGGCTGCGTGGATTTTGTAAAAGAGGCTGTCGCCCGCGGGATCCTGTGTGAGTTTCGGCTTTGGAATCAGGGCGGTTTGGATTCCAGAAATCAGGAGATTCTGGCCTTCCTGCGTTCCGCCTTCCCTGGCCCCTGGTCGGAAAGCCGCAACGGGCAAAAGCTGGCCGATCATGTCTGGCTGGACCCAGGAGAGCGCTTCGATTGGCCCGAGCTGGACCTCAATGAAGTGCGACAGAGCGGCTTTTGCTACGGACTGAGGGATCAGATCGGGGTTTTGTGTGACGGCACTGTGGTGCCCTGCTGCCTGGATCACGAGGGTGACATCCCCCTGGGCAATCTCTTTGCGCAGGAACTGCAGGAGATCCTTGATGGCCCGCGGGCGCGCGCCATATACGATGGCTTTTCTGAAAGGAAAGTGGTAGAGCCGCTCTGCAAACGCTGCGGCTATGCCACCCGATTTCAAAAATAAAAGAGGACGGAAGCTGTTTCGAACTTCCATCCTCTATTATTTCATCAGAGGCCGAGGAAACGACCGATCCGCTCAAAGAAGCTGCTGACAGATTCGATCACCACGCCAACGCTTCCGAGAAAACCTGTTTTTTCCATCTTGGCTCCGGAGACCTTGTTCAGCGTGCCCTGAACATACTCCACATTATAGCGCAGCGCTTCGGTATCCAACTGCTCCAGGGAGCGGCAGAGTCCGATCAACTGACTGATCTGCTTGTCGCTGAGCTTCACCTTGTACTCACCGGCGATCTCCAGGATCGTCTGCCGAAGCTCTTGATCGCTCATCTGCTTGGTCTCATCCAACATCAGTTTCAGATCATTCACAATACCGGTAGAGTCCATACTGCCGATCTCACTGGCAAGGCCGCCGGTGATCGTCAGCTCCTGGGTGCTGATGAGCTTGGCCAGGTCATCCAGCTTTTTGCCCGTCATGTCTTCGTAGGCCTTGTAAACGCCGGTCAGCGCGGCAGTCCCGCTCACCTCATAAGGGGATGCGACGATGATCTTTGCATCGGTGATCCCAACGGTGGCCAGTGCGCTCAGATACATTTCCGGACTGCACCAGGTGATATTGCTGGTGGTCACGTCCATGCCGGAGCCACCGGGCAGCAGCTCTACATACACACTGGAGATGGATCGGGTGCCGATCAGCGCGGAATCCACATAACCATCCAGATATTGCCGCTCTTCCTGATTTGTCACACGCAGCTCCACAACGCTGCCGCGTCGAACGCCAAAGGCGTTGTAAACCTGCTCGATCTGCTCGTCCGTCAGGTCGGCTGCGATCACGGCCCGGCTCTGATTTCCAAGAGCGTAGGCCGGAATTCCTGCCGAGAGGGTCAGAAGGAGGACCATCAGCAGAGATAATACTTTCTTCATCATAACAAGCTTCCTTTCTTCATAGAATCGTTATGGATTGATCCGACAGTTTTGCCTGTTGCGCAAAACTGTCGCGCAGCTTTTTTCGAGGTGCCCATAAACTACCACGAGCGCCGCGAAAAAGATAGTCCTTTTTGTGAATATTAAGAAAGCTTATGTTTTTGCAAACTTTGGGAGATCTGCTATGGATCCTCCTATTTTTTCCGCTGTTTCTTATTTGTTCTCTTCGGCTGATCCCCGGATTCTTCCGCCTTCTGACTCGGAAAAAGGACGCTGCGGCGGGAAAAGCGGATCACTCTCGAGGTAAACTGGGTGCTATGGAAGCGGCATTCACGGCGCTTGCTTCCACGGTAGGCACCGGCAACATTATCGGCACCGGCCAGGCTATCGCCATGGGAGGACCGGGTGCCGTTTTCTGGATGTGGGTCGCAGCGTTTCTGGGCGGTATCGTCAAATGTGCGGAGATCTGGTTTGGACAGCGAAATGGGCGAGGCGCGGTTGGGACGATCCGTTCCGCTCTGGGAAAGCGTTTTTCCGCGTTCTATGCTTTCCTTGCTGTCCTTTCCGTACTCTTTGTTGGGAATATGGCACAAATGAATACTTTGGTCATTTCCCTCGGCTCCATCAAGAGCGATGATCCTGCTTTCCGCTTAACGGTATCTTTCTTTCTGCTTGGCCTGCTTGCGGCTGCTCTCTCTCATGGCGTTTCGACACTCGGAAAGATATGCAGCTATGTTGTGCCTGGAATGACAGCCCTGTATCTCGCAGTTTCTTCCATTATACTGTTTGAGAACAGGGAAAAGGTCATGCCATGCTTTTCCCTGATCGTCTCCTCCGCCATGAAGCCGGGTGCTGTGCTGGGCGCATTTGGAGGGATGACGGCAAGAAAAGCGATTCTCTGGGGATTTCGCCGCGGTGTTTTCTCCAACGAAGCAGGCTTGGGGACAGCAGGAACGATCCATTCTCTGGTCCATAGCGAAAGACCTGAGCGTCATGCACGCTGGGGACTATGGGAAGTCGGTGTGGATACGCTGCTCGTATGTTCGATCAGCTCCCTGACCCTTTTGTGCAGCGGCGTTGCCATTCCGTACGGATGTTTACCCGGCGCTGAGCTGTGGTTTCGTGTCTTTTCCAGCTCACCCGCTCAAATCTCACCGGCACTGGTTCTTGGTCTCTGCCTGTTTTTCTTCGGGCTCAGCACGGTATTGGGCTGTTATGTTCCCGGATCTCTCTGCGCCATGGGCATCGGGATCGGCGAGCAATTCTTTTGCCCGCTCTATCTCGCCTGTGCCGCTTTCGGCTGTTTTCTTCCAACGGATCGGATCTGGCTCATGTCTGACCTGATCAATGTGCTTATGGCTGTGCCCAATCTTCTGTCCATGATTTCGCTTGCTCCTTTCTTTGCCGGAGGATGTGAACACTCCAAAAACAATCCGGAAAAATCAGGAATCGCTCTTGCCCACGGACAAAGAATGGTGTAAGATAACAAAAGACTCCTGATGCGGCGTGCAGCCGGGAACGAGAGGCCTGTATGAAGTATGTTGATATGCTGCTGGACCTGCTTTTCCCCCGCAAATGCGCGTTCTGTCATCGTTTGACGCAGAACGGAGCTGCCGTTTGTCCCCGCTGCAGGGAGAAGCTTCCGTACACGTCTTATTCCGCTAGGCAGGACTTTCCGCACCTGGATGCCTGCTATTCTCCGCTCTATTATACCGATGAAGTCAGGCAATCTCTGCTCCGCTATAAGTTCGGCGGGCTGCGGATGTATGCCTCTATTTACGGAGAATTTCTCGCAAAATGTATTGACGAAAACCGAATTTCCTGCGATAGTATTTCCTGGGTGCCGCTGAGCAGGCGGCGTCTGCGTAAGCGAGGCTATGATCAGGCGCGGCTCTTGGCTGAGGATCTCTCCGGGCGGCTTTCGATCCCGTGTGCCTCCACACTGCGCAAAGTCCGCAACAACGCCCGGCAGTCTGCAACGGGGGATGCCGAGAAGCGCCGCCGGAATGTAATGGGCGTTTACGAGGCGATCCCGGCCGCTGATATCCGCGGGAAAACGATCCTGCTGGTTGATGATATCGTCACCACCGGAGCGACCCTTTCCGAGGCGGCCTCCGTGCTGCAAAAGGCTGGCGCAGCTTCGGTCATCGGTCTGACACTGGCTAGAAGAAAAGAATAAACAGAGGAGAATCTGTATGGTTATATTCGAAAGAGACATCGCTGTCGATTTGGGGACCTCCACCACGCTGCTCTTTGAGCAGGGGAAGGGTGTGGTAGCTCGTGAACCGACTGTTGTGGCCCTGGACCGGGTCACCAGCCGGATCTCCAAGGTGGGTCAGGACGCCCAGAAAATGCTGGGACGTACGCCTGCCAATATCGTTGCCATCCATCCGGTAAACGCCGGCGTGATTTCCGACTATGAAATGGCTGCCCAGATGCTGCGGGAGCTGGTGAACCGAATCACTTCCTTCTCCCTCTTTAAGCCCTGCATGCTGGCCTGCGTCCCCAGCTCCATCACAGGTGTGGAAGAGCGCGCCATGATCGACGCCGCCATTGAGGCCGGTGCCAGAAAGGTCTATCTGCTGGAAACGGCCATTGCCACCGCTATGGGCGCCGGCGTGGATATTTCCCGCCCGGAAGGCCACATGATCATTGACGTTGGCGGCGGCACTACGGAGATCGCCATCATTTCAGCCGGCGGAGTCGTGGAATGTGAGTCCATCAAGGTGGCCGGCGCCAGCTTTGACGAGGCCATCGTGAAGTATGTGCGTAGAAAATACAACATGCTCATCGGCCTGGGCGCTGCGGAAGAAATCAAACGCAGTATCGGCTGTGTGATGCAGCGTCCCGATATGGGCGTGGAGGAGGTCAAGGGCCGGAATCTTTCCAACGGTCTTCCCAAGACTGTCAACCTCAATGCCAATGAGCTGATCGAGGCTTTTGTGGACCCCATGAATCATATTCTGGAAGCCATTCATTCGGTTCTCGAGCGCACACCTCCCTCTCTTGTGGGCGATCTTGACACCAACGGTATTATTATGTCCGGCGGCGGCAGCCTGATTTACGGCATGGACCGCCTGATCGAGCGCAGCACCGGGATCCGCACTTCCGTGGTAGACGATCCCGTATCCTGCGCGGCCTACGGTGCAGGCAAGATGCTCAAGCACCTGGAGGAAATGCCGGACGGTATGCGCAACTTTTATCGCATGCGTCAGCTGAAGGGTTAAGAAACGGAAGGGGATGCTGCTTGTGAGCAATCAGCTGGAAACCATCAAAAAAATCTCCCGTATCTTTTCCGGTGGGGACAAGAAACCAAGCTGCTCGGCTGTCATCCTTGCGGCGGGAAGTTCTGTCCGGATGGGCAATGACAAGATCCTTGCAAAGCTGGGGGAAGTCCCTGTTCTTGCCAGGACGCTCCGCCCTTTTCAGGACTGCGATGCGATCAATGAGATCGTCGTTGTCACTTCTCTGGAGAAGCTGAACGAAGTCACGGAGCTTTGCCGGGAGTATAATATCGGTAAGGTTACCAAGGTCGTCACCGGGGGAAAAACCAGGGCAGAGTCTGCACTCACGGGCGTTTCGGAGGTCAGCGCTAAAGCCTCTCTGATCGCGATTCATGACGGCGCAAGGCCCCTTGTCACTGAGGATCTTATTCGTCGTACCGTGGAGATGGCCGCAAAGAAAAACGCGGCGGTTCCCGCCATCCGCAGTACCGATACTTTAAAGACCGCCGGACAAGACGGCGCTATCATCGGCACGGTGGATCGGGAGACTACATGGCGTATCCAGACCCCTCAGGTCTTCAAATCCGAACTGATCAAAGGCGCCCTGACCAAGGCTATGAAGCAAGGCCTTGCCCTGACAGACGACAGTTCCGCCATGGAGATCCTCGGAGTTACCACTTATCTGGTGGAAGGCGACGAAGAGAACATCAAGCTCACAAAGCCGCTGGATATGCTGCTTGCCGCAGCAATCCTGCGAGACAGGAGAGAGCGCAATGAGAATCGGACAAGGATATGACGTTCACCGGCTTGTTGAAGGCAGAAAACTCATTCTCGGCGGTGTTGAGATCCCTTATGAAAAAGGACTCCTCGGCCATTCGGATGCGGATGTCCTTCTCCATGCGCTGATGGATGCGCTTTTGGGCGCGGCGGCCCTCGGGGACATCGGAAAGCTCTTCCCGGATACCGATCCTGCCTATGCGGGCGCGGACAGCCGGAAGCTTCTGGAACAGGTCGCAGCTGTTTTGCAGCAAAACCATTTTCACGTGGGAAATGTGGACTGTACCGTTGTCGCCCAGCGTCCGAAACTCGCCCCCTACATTCCGCAGATCCGTCAAAACATTGCGGAAAGTCTGGGTATTTCTTCGGACCGTGTCAGTGTCAAGGCCACTACGGAAGAGCATTTGGGTTTTACCGGCGAAGAATTGGGCATCGCGGCCCAGGCCGTCGCTCTTTTGGAGGAATGATCGGTTCCCAAATTGAATCGTCCCGCATAGGATGAATTGCATCCTGTGCGGAAAGAAGATCCCGCCAGAGGGCGGGATCTTTTTGTTTTGGAAAGGGGAGGACGCCTATGCCGCAATACTGGATCTCCTTTCGGTCTTTGACCCATGCCCAAAGAGCGGCCCGCATCCTGGAAAGGAGTGGGGTCACCGCCGTTCTAGCCCGTCTTCCGCAGGGCGTCAGTCCCAAAGGCTGCGGTTACGCACTTATCGTACGTCATCGGATCCATGACGCCCTCCGGATCATCGGAGAAGCACGAATTCCAAACGGAATGGTTTTTGAAAAGATGGAACATGGCGATTTTCGGGAGGTGAAGCTGTGATCTATCTGGATTCTGCGGCTACCTCGCTGCTGAAACCCTCTGCTGTGGAATATGCCATGGCGGAAGCGTTGCGGTCAATGGCAAGTCCCGGCCGCGGCGGCCATGTTCCCGCCATGCTTGCGGCCGAAACCGTTTTCCGCTGCCGGGAAAAGGCGGCGGAGCTCTTCCACATGGAGCGTCCGGACCACGTCGTCTTCACCATGAACGCCACCCATGCTTTGAATCTTGCCATCGCATCCCTTGCCATATACGGGAAAAATGCGGTGGTTTCGGGCTTTGAGCATAACGCCGTCACACGCCCGCTGCATGCCCTGGGCTGCAGTGTCAAAGTCGCGGGGCGAAAGCTGTTTGAGCCGGAAGATAGTATCAAGGCGTTTCAGGAAGCGCTGACTGGTGCCGATTTTGCCGTTTGCACGGTGGTGTCCAATGCATTCGGTTATATTCTGCCCTACCGGGAGATCGCGGCCTTATGCAGGAAATCGGGCGTCCCCCTGATTCTGGACGCCTCCCAGGCTGCCGGCATCCTGGACCTGGATTTTGATGATCTGGGTGTGGCGTTTATGGCTATGCCGGGTCATAAAGGGCTGCTCGGCCCACAAGGGACGGGAATCCTTCTGTGTAGAGAAAACGCTCAGCCGCTCCTCTTCGGCGGTTCCGGTTCGGAGAGCAGGCTTCCGATCATGCCTGATGATCTTCCGGAGCGTCTGGAAGCAGGAACGCACAATGTCTGCGGCATAGCCGGCCTTATGGCGGGGATCGAATCCGTTCTCTCCCAATCACCTGCAGCGATCTTTCACCACGAACATGTGCTTTTGCGGCTGGCCATTGAGGAACTGCGAGAGGCAAACTGCGAACTCTTCACGAAGGAAGGAGCACAGCAAGCCGGCGTCCTCTCTTTGCGCAGCCAGAACATCGATTGCGAGACCCTTGCAAGCAGGCTGAATGAACATCATATTTGCGCTAGAAGCGGGCTTCACTGTGCGCCGCTGGCCCATGAGAGTGCCGGTACGCTGGAGACTGGAACTTTGCGTCTCAGCTTCTCTCCCTATTTGCGGGAAAGAGAGCTTCGGGAAGCTTGCCGCGTTCTTCGTCAGGTTCTTTCCACTCCGTTGTCTTAAGATAATTTCAGTTTTATCTTGCTTCCATCTGTTGCCTTTTGACCGGAAATGCGTTATAATACCCGAATGAATAAAGTGGAGTGGTATGCGGTAAAACCCAATGGGTTCCGCGAAAGAAAAGGATGATTGCATGGAAGCTGTAACAAGCATATTTGTCACCGCCTTCAACGGAATCAAGACCATGGGCATCACGGATCTTTTGGACGTGATCATTGTGGCCTATCTGATCTACAAGGTCATTTGGTTCGTGCGCAGGACCAATTCCTACAATCTGGCCAAGGGCGTCGCTCTGATCCTGATTGCCCTTTGGCTCTCTTATATTTTCCAGCTGACCATGATCAACTTCCTGCTCAGAAGGACTGTGGAATTGGGGCTCATCGCTTTGGTTGTCCTCTTCCAGCCGGAGCTTCGCCGCCTGCTGGAGCGTATGGGGCGGAGTTTTTCCTCCAAGCGTACGGCCTCCAGCACCGAAATCGAGGATGGCATTACGCAGACTGTTTTGGCCTGCACCCAAATGTCAGCTTCTCATACCGGCGCTTTGCTGATCTTTGAGCGAAAAGAGAAGCTCAACAGCATCATGACCACAGGCACCATCATCAATTCCGACATCTCTGCGGAGCTTATCAAGAACCTGTTTTATAACAAAGCTCCCCTGCATGACGGCGCGGTGATCATGCGGGAAGGCAGGATCGCAGCCGCCGGCTGCGTTCTTCCCCTCACTCAGAGCACCAATCTCAGCAAGGAACTCGGTATGCGCCATCGCGCCGGAATAGGCCTAAGCGAACAGTCCGATGCGGTGGTGATCATCGTCTCGGAGGAGACAGGGGACATTTCCCTTGCTGTTGAGGGCCTCCTCAAGCGGCATCTGAACGGCGAAACGCTGGACAAGCTCCTCCGTACGGAACTTATCCAGCAGGAAGAGGAGACTCGCACAAGCGCTAAGCTCCTGAAAAAGATCCGGGCTTTCTTCAGAGGAAATCAAAATGAGAAAAATTAGAAAACTGTTTGACAGCAAGCTCTTCTGGATGATCATTTCCTTCCTGGTATCTCTTTCCATTTGGATCTATGTGGTTTCTGTGGAAACCGTGGTATCCACCAAGACTTTTCGGAATGTCCAGGTAGAGCTGGTAGGGGAGGATACCCTTCTCAATATGCGTGAGCTTGTGATCACCGATCTGGATACCCCAACTGTTACTTTGGAGATCTCCGGGCCGCGCAGAACGGTGAACGCGCTGGAAGCTACCGATCTTGTTGCTCAGGTCGATGTCAGCAAACTCTCTCAGACGGCTTATACCTCTCTGAATTACACCATTATTTATCCCTCCGGCGTGGATCGCCGCAGCCTCCAGGTCATCAACCGTTCCCAAGATTCCGTAAGCTTTATGGTATCCAAGCTCACCAGCAAGACGGTCCCCGTACAGGGCGGCTTTGAGGGAAAAGCAAGCAGCGGCTATATTCAGGAGACGCCGATTTTTGAGCCTTCCACTGTCACTGTCAGCGGTCCGGAAGTTTATTTGAGAAACGTACATCACGCCTATGTCACTTTCGGAAAAGATCTGACGCTGGACAGCACCTATTCCGTTGAGGCTGGTTATACCTTGATGGATGCCAATGACGAGCCCTGCTCCAACGAAAATATCTCTGCCGCACCTGACATCATCCGGGCGACGCTCCCTGTCCTTGCAGTGAAAGAAGTTCCGCTGGCGATCAGTGTACAGGAGGGCTCGGGCGCTGCTGCTGAGAATACCCGCATCAGCATTGAACCGAAGGTCCTGAAACTGGCGGGAGACTCTGCCGTTCTGGCGGAGATCAATCAGATCCAGCTGGATACCATCGATCTCACCAGCTTTGGCACCAAATTCACCGCTACCTATTCGATCCCTGTTCCAAACGGCATCCGCAATCTCTCCGGTGCTTCGGAGGCTACGGTCACAGTCGAAGTCCTCGGTGTGGAGACGAAGCTTTTTGATATCGAAGAGTTCACTTGGATCGGCCTGGATGAAGATGTTGAAGTGATCGTAGAATCTGAGCAGATCCCCGTGCTGCTGCGCGGTCCTCATAACCTGCTTTCCCGCGTTACGCCATTCACGATCCATGCGGAGGCCGATCTGACAGACCTGATGCAGGGGCTGGGCAGTCACTTGGTGACGGTTACTGTCACGGTTCCTTCCATTCCCGGCGTTGGCGCGATCCAGGAGGACGGTCAGCCCGATTATACTGTGGCCATTCGTCTTGTCCGACGCGGCGAGGAGGTTCAGCCATGACCCAGGATGCGGTTGTCATCAAACTTCTGCCGAAGGAGATGGCTGAGGTTGCCGTCACGCGCGGGACAGCCTGCGGCGGTAATTGCGGCAGCTGTGAAAGCTGCATGTTCCAAAGCGAGCTCCGTGTGGAAGCCCGCAATCTGATCCAGGCAAAACCAGGACAGAAGGTCATTATTTCCAGCAAGAGCTCCCGTATCTTCGGAGCTGCGTTTCTGGTTTACATCATGCCCCTTCTCTTCTTTTTCGCAGGCTATGCCCTTGCTGCACTTTCCGGTGCGGGGGAGGGTGTCCGGATTCTGGTAAGCTTTGCTTCACTCATTCTCAGCGCCATTCTGCTGGTATTGACCCAGCGCCGTACCAAACAAGAAAAAGCCATCACCTTTGATATCATCGCGTGATGGAACTGGAGGATTTATGATCAAAAGCATGACCGGCTACGGCAGCGCAAAAGCAGTTGTCGATGGCCTTGAGATCAGTGTTGAACTCAAAAGCGTAAACAATCGCTATCTGGATACCTCCGTCCGACTCCCCAGGAGCTTCCTGTTTGCGGAGGAGTCCATCAAATCCAAGGTTCAGTCTCATATCAGCCGCGGAAAAGTGGACGTTTTTGTCACGGTAGATGCCTCACAGGCCGGCGATGTGGTCGTCAAGGTCAATGAGTCTCTGCTCAAAGGATATCTGGATGCGATCCGTTCCATTTCCGAGGAATACGGTCTTCCGCAGGATCTTACCGCTCTCAGCGTCAGCCGCTTTCCCGATGTTCTCACCGTGGAAAAAAAGGATCTTGACGCCGAAGAGATCGGCGCTGGCATTCTGGAGATCGTCGAACAGGCTCTGCAGGATTTTGACACCATGCGTCTCCGGGAAGGCGAGCGCCTGCGGGATGATGTTCTGAACAGACTCCGGACGATCGATTCGCTGGTTTCCACAGTGGAAGAAAAAGCCCCCGAAACTGTTTCTGATTACCGGCGGCGCCTGGAGCAGAAAATGGCGGAAGTCCTGGGAAGCGCCGGGATCGATGAAAACCGTATTCTTGCGGAGGCCGCCATCTTTGCCGATCATATCGCCGTGGACGAGGAGACGGTGCGGCTCCGCAGCCATATGGCCCAGCTTGACACCATGATCAGAGGGGAATCTCCCATCGGTCGAAAGATTGATTTCCTGGTGCAGGAGTTCAACCGCGAAGCGAATACCATCGGCTCCAAGTGCCAAAACTCCAAGATCGCCCATGTGGTCGTGGATCTGAAGTCTGAGATTGAAAAGATCCGCGAGCAGATCCAGAACATCGAGTAAGCGAGCGTGTTGGTATGAAACTCATCGGTATTGGATTTGGCAATTTGGTCTCGGCGGAGCGGGTCATCTCCATCGTAAGTCCCGAGTCTGCCCCCATCAAGCGTATGATCCAGGAGGTCAGAGAACGGGGTGCTCTCATCGATGCCTCTTTCGGCCGCAGCACCCGCGCTGTCCTCATTATGGACAGCGGCAATGTGATCCTGTCGGCCCTGACCCCTGAAACTTTGGCAGCCCGCTTCGAAGGGCGTGCTCTGGAGGAGGAAGCGAAAGATTCATGAATGAAAAAGGCAAGCTGATCGTGATTTCCGGTCCTTCCGGCTCCGGAAAGAGCACCGTTGTCAACAAAGCGATCCAGGGTAGGGAAGATATGTGCTTCTCCACCTCTGTTACCACCCGGTCTCCCCGGCCCGGTGAGGTGGACGGAAAAGACTATTTCTTCATCGACCCCCAGCGTTTTCAGGAGATGGTGGAGCGGGACGAGCTTTTGGAACATGCCCAGTATGTTGCCCACTCCTATGGCACCCCCCGGGCCTTCGTGGAGCAGAAGCTCAATGAAGGTCTGAATGTGATCCTGGATATCGAAGTCCAGGGAGCCCGTCAGGTCCGGGAAAAGAAAAAGGACGCCGTCCTGGTATTCATTGTTCCGCCCTCCCTGGATGAGCTTCGCAGGAGGCTGGTCAATCGTGGCACTGACGCTCCGGATGTGATCGAGGCGCGGCTTCAGCGCGCTTCTGAAGAATTGAAAGAAACGGAGCTTTACGACTATCTCATCATCAATGACGATCTTGAAACGGCGGCCCGGGAGTTTACTTCCATTCTCACTGCCGAACATTGCAAAGTTCCCCATAGAATTCACCTTTTGAAGGATTTTTAAAAAAATCGCCGCTTAGCGGCAGAAGTGAGGTTATCCATTATGATGCTTTATCCCCCCGTGGCCGAGCTGGTCGACAAGATCGGCAGCCGTTATCAGCTTGTGAATCTGGTCGCCCGCCGGGCAAGAGTCATCTCCGCCGAGGCGGAGGAAAACCAGATCTCTCTGGACAGAAAGCCGGTGTCCTCTGCTATCGACGAGGTTTATACCGGTAAGCTCTCCATTGCGAAAGAGAAAAACGACTGATTTTGATTTTCAGAAAGGGCGGTGATCCTGCTTGCCGGTTCTCATAGCAAAAGTTGCGGTGTCAGCGGCGACGTACTGGATCGACCGTCCTTATGATTATCTGATCCCTGAGGATCTGCACGCAAAGGTCCTTCCCGGCGTGCGTGTGTATGTGCCCTTTTCAAGAGGTAACCGTCGTGTGGAAGGGATCGTCCTTGCCGTGACAGATGGAAGCAAGTTTGACGCGCTCAAGCCCATCCTCGCTGTCCTGGACGAGCAGCCTGTGCTCACTGAGGAACAGATCCGTCTGGCCCTTTTTATGCGGGAGCGTTTTTTCTGCACGGTCTATGAGGCAGTAAAGGCTATCCTGCCTACAGGCCTATGGTTCAAGCCGGATGGGTCTCGTCGTGTGAATGACAAGACGGTCGAAATGGCCCGGCTTTCCATTCCTGCGGAAGATGCCGCCGATCTGGCAGATCGGATCCGACACAGATCGCCCAGACAGGCGGAGTTGTTGGACCTCCTTTGCAGCTTCGAGGCTCTTCCGGTAAAGGATCTGCTGCTGCACGGCAGTGCCTCCCGTTCCTCCTTGAAGGCGCTTTGCGATAAGGACCTGGTGGCTCTCTACCAGAGGGAAGTTTTCCGTCGCTCCCAGATTCCGCCGGAAGAACGAGTTCCTTTGCCGATTTTAAACGAGGAGCAGAGTGAGGTCTTTGAAAAGATCTCCGCTCTGACCTGCAGCGGGAAGGCCGGCTGCGCTCTTCTGCAGGGCGTCACCGGCAGCGGAAAGACCAGCATCTATATTCATCTTATCCATCGTCAGCTCTCCCGGGGCAAATCCGCCATCCTGCTGGTGCCGGAGATCGCCCTGACGCCCCAAATGCTCCGCACCTTCTCCAATCATTTTGGGGATGAGGTTGCTGTTTTGCACAGCTCTCTTTCTCTGGGGGAGCGATACGATGAATGGAAACGCATTCGCTCCGGCAGCGCTCATCTGGTCATTGGCACCAGAAGCGCGGTCTTTGCGCCTGTCCGGGATCTGGGGATCCTGATCATCGACGAGGAACAGGAAGAGACCTATCGTTCCGAAAACGCTCCGCGTTATCACGCCAGGGATGTTGCCAAGTATATCTGCAGCAAAGCCGGCTGTACCCTTCTTCTCGGTTCCGCCACGCCGGAGCTTGTAAGCCGTTATCAGGCGCAGATCGGGCGTTATGCCTATTTCCGCCTGGACAAGCGCTATAATGAGCAGCAGCTTCCAAGCGTCCGCATTGTGGACATGAAAAAGGAACTGCGGGAGGGAAACGGCGGCTGTATCAGCTCTGTTTTGGCTGAGGAGCTGCAAAAGAACCTGGACGCGGGGGAGCAGAGCATTCTTTTCCTCAACCGAAGGGGAACGAACAAGCTTATCAGCTGCGGCGATTGCGGCTTCACCTATAAATGTCCCCGCTGCAGCGTATCACTGACCTATCACAGCCTCAATCACAGACTTCTTTGTCATTATTGCGGCTATTCCAGGAGAGTGGATGACGCCTGTCCGGAGTGCGGAGGCCGTCTCAAATATGTGGGGGCCGGAACGCAGCTTGTAGTGGAAGAATTGCAGGAACTCTTCCCGGGACGGGAGATCCTGCGAATGGATACCGATTCCCTTGCGCCGGTCGGCTCTCATGAGGAACTGTTCGATCAGTTTCGGAAAGAGAATATCCCTTTCCTTGTGGGAACGCAGATGGTTACCAAGGGCCTGAATTTTGAAAATGTCACCCTTGTGGGCGTGCTCTCCGCGGACCAGAGTCTTTATGCCGGCGATTATCGTGCAGGGGAGAGGACCTTTTCCCTGATCACCCAAGTCGTCGGACGCAGCGGCCGCGGTACGAAACCCGGGCGCGCCATTATCCAGACCTATACTCCCGGCAACGAGACCATCCGTCTTGCGGCTGCGCAGGATTACGAGGCGTTTTATGCCTCGGAGCTGGAAGTAAGAAAGCTGCAGCACGCGCCGCCTTTTACCGATCATCTCTCCGTCACGATCTCCGGTATGACCGAAAGCATTGTCGTGGAAGCCGGACGTTTCGTGCGGAATCGCCTGGAAGCGCTGTTTGGCCTGCACAAGGCGGAGTTTCTCGGCCCAACCCCTCTGAACGTGGTAAAAGTCAACAACCGATTTCGGTATCGCGTGCATATCAACTGCATTGCCGGGGCATCCATCCGCGCATTTATTGCCCAGGCGGTGATCGAGTGCAATACAGACAAGCGTTTTCGCGGTGTTTCCGTCTTTGCGGAAAACGACCCGCTCAATACATAAAAAGCCTTTTTGGCAGATGGGAGATCCTATGGCACTTCGTAATATTCTGACAAAAGAGCAGCCTGCTCTTTACAAAAAATGCCGTCCGGTCACGGAGTTCAATCCGCGGCTGCACCAGCTGCTGGATGACATGGCTGAGACGCTGGAACATGCGAATGGTGTCGGCCTGGCCGCCCCTCAGGTCGGCGTTTTGCGCCGCGTCGTCCTCGTCATCGAGACCAACGTTCCGGAAAATGAGCCGGAAAAACTGCTGGAGCTGGTGAACCCTGAGATCTTGGAGACCTCCGGTGAACAGGATGGCCCGGAAGGCTGCCTCAGCGTTCCCGGTGAGTATGGCCTGGTAAAGCGCCCCATGAATGTGAAGGTTCGTGCTCAGGACCGCTACGGCAACTGGTTTGAGGCGGAGGGCACCGGCCTTACCGCAAGATGCTTCTGCCATGAGATCGATCATCTGGACGGTATCGTCTTTACCTCCAAGTGCGAGCGGATGCTCACCGAAGAGGAACTTCAGGGCGGAGCTGATACGGAAGAGGAAGAAAGCTGAAATGCGCATTGTATTTATGGGTACCCCTGATTTCGCCGCTGCCTCTCTGCGAAAACTCCTGGACGAGCATTTTGAGATCGCAGGGGTGTTTACCCAGCCGGACAAACCCAAAGGCAGGGGGATGGAACTGGCCTTTTCTCCTGTGAAGGAGCTGGCGCTGCAGGCAGGTCTGCCTGTTTTCCAGCCGGATAAGATGCGGGACGGCCGGGCGCTCAGCATCCTGCAGGAGCTCAAGCCAGATATCCTTGTGGTCGTGGCCTATGGCCGGATCCTTCCGGATGAGCTTCTGGAGCTTCCCCGCTATGGGGCGGTCAACGTGCACGGCTCCCTTCTGCCCAAGTATCGCGGAGCCGCTCCCATCCAGTGGGCTGTTCTGAATGGGGACAAAACTACAGGCGTCACCACCATGTATTTGGCCCACGATATGGATGCCGGCGATATCATCTATACTGCTGAGACAAGTATCGGAGAATTTGAGACTTCCGGGCAGCTCTTTGACAGGCTGATGGTCATGGGTGCGGAACTCCTGGTGAAGACCTTGCGGGATATCGAGACGGGCGTCGCCCCCCGAACGCCCCAGGATCACAACCGGGCCAGTTATGTAAAAATGCTGGATAAATCACTCTGTCCTATTCGCTGGGAGCAGAGTCCCCGCGGCGTGATCAAGCAGATTTACGGGCTTCAACCCTGGCCGATTGCCACTATGGAGCTGAACGGCAGCCTTTATAAGGTCTTTGAAGCTGAATATACCGATACCAAGACCGCCAAAGCTCCCGGCAGCCTGGTGTCCGCTGATGACAGGGGCATCGAAATCGCCTGTGCAGATGGAGAAACCCTTCGTATTACCCAGCTCCAGGCTCCCGGTAAAAAGCGCATGGCCGCCGCTGACTTTCTGCGCGGCCACCCCTTGAAAGTGGAATGATGGAAACCAATGCCAGAATCGTCGCCTTTCGGGCACTTGAACGCTGCGAGAAGGATCGTGCCTGGTCCGCAGTCACGCTGGATTCTCTTTTGCGTGAGGCGGAGCTTTCCACTCGTGATGCTGCTTTGGCCACCCGCCTTTTTTTGGGCGTACTGCAAAATGAGAGCTATCTGGATCATTATCTGGACCTTTTCTGCAAGACCAGGACGGAGTCCGGTGTTCGCTTGATTCTTCGCCTGGGTGCGTATCAGCTGCTCTTTCTGGATAAAATCCCAGCCCATGCCGCTGTCAGCGAAACGGTGTCGCTTTGCAGATCCGTTCACCTGGATCGGGGCGCCTCTCTTGTCAATGCTGTGCTGAGACGGCTATCCGAAAACGCGGATCATTTGCCGGCTATTCCCGGAGAAGGGACCGCCTCTTACCTTGCCCTCCGTTACAGCCATCCGCTTTGGCTTGCCGAAAGGCTGATCCGGGAGCAGGGCTATGAAGAGACAGAGGCATTTTTCCGCGCAAACAATGAGACCGCCGCCATTTGTATTCAACTGAATCGCCTGCGCGTCAGTACAGAGGATTACCTTCGCTCTCTTGACCGGCTTGGCATCTCGTATCAGGCTTTTCCCGAGCTTCCCGGCTGCCTGGAGCTGGAGGGCGGCAAAGTGACCGCACTGCCAGGTTTTGAAGAGGGCCTTTTCTATGTGCAGGACCGTGCAGCCCGTATCGCCGTTCAAGCAGCCGGGGCAAGGCCCGGCATGCGCATTTTGGACGCTTGTGCCGCCCCCGGCGGCAAGAGTATGGCTGCAGCTTTGGACGCAGGCGGTGCTTGTCAGCTTATAAGCTGTGACCTGCATGAAAAGAAATTGAGATTGATCCGCAGTTCCGCCATTCGCTTAGGGCTGGATGCATGCCTGGAAACCCTTGCTGCAGACGCACGGAGTTTTCGACCGGAATGGAATTCAGCCTTTGACCTTGTCTTGGCCGACGTGCCCTGCTCTGGTCTGGGTGTGATCCGCAAAAGGCCGGAGATTCGACGGAAGGATGAGGCTGAGCTTCTGGCTTTGCCTCAGATCCAGAGCGCGATCCTTGATAATCTTTGCCGCTATGTGAAACCGGGCGGCGTTCTTCTGTATTCCACCTGCACGATCCTAAAGGCGGAAAACGGGGATCAGATTTCCGCTTTTCTCCGGAGTCATCCGGAATTTTCGCCTGAGGATTTTTCTGTTGGGGAACTCTGTTCCAGGGAAGGCTGCTATACATTCTGGCCCCAGGTTGACGGGACCGACGGCTTTTTTGCTGCAAAATTGAGAAGGAAAGCATGATGAAAAAAGACATCCTCTCCATGCTCCCGGAGGAGATCGAGGCAGAGCTTGCGAGTCTGGGAGAACCGAAATATCGCGCCATGCAGCTGTTTACCTGGCTCCATCGCGGCGTCCGGGACTTTGAGGAGATGAGCGATCTCTCCAAATCCCTGCGCCAGAAGCTCAGGGAAAACTATAGTCTCTACCGGCCCCAGGTGTTGAAGAAACAGGTCTCTCAGATCGACGGAACCATCAAATATCTCTGGGAACTGGCGGACGGCAATGCTGTCGAAACGGTTGTGATGCAATATAAGCACGGCAACACCGTCTGCGTTTCTTCCCAGGTAGGCTGTCGTCAGGGCTGCGCCTTCTGCGCTTCCACCATCGGCGGCCTTGTTCGCAGCCTGGAGCCCTCTGAGATTCTGGATGAGGTGCTCTTTTCCCAACTGGACTCCGGCCTGCCCATCTCCAACATCGTCCTCATGGGTATTGGTGAGCCTCTGGATAATTTTGACAATGTGATGCGTTTTCTGGAACTGGTGAACCACCCCAAAGGGATGAACATTGGCATGCGTCACATATCTCTTTCTACCTGCGGCCTGATCGAGCGTTTTGAGGACCTGGCAGATCGGGATCTTCAGCTTACGCTTTCGGTCTCACTTCACGCCCCCGATGACGAGACCCGCTCTCGCATCATGCCTGCCAATCGCGGGAGGGGAGTGGAAAAGCTCATGGAAGCCTGTCACCGTTACTATGAACGGACCGGACGGCGCATCTCCTTTGAATACGCCATGATCGACGGGGTCAACGACACGGAGTATCACGCAAGGCTATTGGCCAAGGAAGCGCGCAGCCTTGCCGCACATGTCAATCTGATCCCTTTGAACCATGTGGAAGAGAGACAGTTCAAACCCTCCACCTCCGGCCATATGAAGGCCTTTATCAAGATTCTGGAGGACGCGGGGGTCAATGTCACAGTCCGAAGAAGACTGGGCAGCGATGTAGACGCCTCCTGCGGCCAGCTGCGCCGCAAGATGCAGGCAAAAGGCGCACAGGAGACAGAAGTCTCTGCTGTGAAATGAGGAAATCATGAAGAGTTTTGGTCTTACAGATAAAGGCCCGATCCGGTCTGAGAATCAGGATTGCTTTCTTTTGGAGCTTTGCCCGGAAAAGGACTCCCTGATTGCCGTTCTCTGCGACGGTATGGGCGGTGCCAACGCAGGCGGCGTTGCAAGTCAGCTCTGCGTCAAGGCTTTTGTTTCCAAAGTGTTTGAAAAACTGACTGCCCTTACCGACAAGTCTGTGGATTACCGCGGCCTGCTGCAGTCCTCCTGCAGCGAGACCAACGGCGTAGTCTATGCCTATTCCCGTTTCAGTGAAGAATTCAACGGCATGGGTACCACGCTGGTGGGCGGTATCATGAAATCCAACGGAAATGGGTATATTATCAATATCGGCGACAGCCGCGCTTATCTCATCTCTCCAGTGAAAAACAGCATCCGGCAGATCACGCGGGACCATTCCCTGGTGGAGGAGTTGGTGCGCTTTGGCGCCATCACCCGGGAAGAGGCAAAGACGCATCCCAAGCGCAATGTGATCACCCGCGCTTTGGGCACCGAGGAAAGGACCGATTCGGACTACTTCTCATTCCATCTGAGAACTGGGGAGTTCCTTCTGCTCTGCTCAGACGGGCTGAGCAATACCCTCAGCGATGCGGAAATGCTGGAGCAGGCCTGCACCGCCGGAGATCCGGAGGATCTTTGCCGCAAGCTGATGGACCTTGCCCTTCGGCGGGAAGCGCGGGACAATGTAACGGTCGTCGCCGTCAGCAAATGACCGGAGAGGGAGAATCATATGGAAAACAGGCAAAATCCCAATAATCTGGTCCTGGAAGACCGCTATGAATTGCTGGAAATCATCGGCGAAGGCGGCATGGCCGTGGTCTACAAAGCTCTGGACCGGCGTCTGAACCGTTTTGTCGCAGTAAAGGTCATGCGTCCTGAAATGGCACAGCAGGAGGAATTCCGCAAACGCTTTTTTGCGGAGTCTCAGGCAGTTGCCATGCTTTCCAGCCCCAATATTGTCGCCGTATACGACGTGAGTCACAGCACCGATATCGAATACATAGTCATGGAACTTGTAGACGGTATCACATTGAAACAGTATATGCAGCGCAAGGGCCCCATCCCCTGGCGGGAGGCGGTGTACTTTGCCAAGCAGATCGCCCGGGCCCTGGCACATGCACATGAAAAGGGCGTGATCCATCGGGATATCAAGCCTCAGAACATGCTCCTCCTGCGGGACGGAACATTGAAAGTAGGCGATTTCGGCATTGCCGCGCTGGAAAACGAACTTCGGGATGAGAGCGGAACCGCCATCGGCTCCATTCACTATATCGCGCCGGAACAGATCCGGGGCGAGGATCCGGATGCCCGCAGCGATCTCTACTCGCTGGGCGTTGTCCTCTATGAGATGTTGACCGGGCAGAAACCCTATACCGGCGATACTTTGGGCGAGATTGCAGTCAAGCATATGAACACCGAGCCTGTGCCGCCCACCAAGCTTGTGCCTGAGATCCCGCCAGAACTGGAGCAGATCACGCTCAAGGCCATGAAGGCCAATCTCTTTGAGCGCTATCAGAGTGCCGAGGAACTGATCCGGGATCTGGACCACTTTGCCCTCACCCAGACCCAACAGGAGGATGAGGCCGAAGCGGAATCCCTGGAGGCGCCTTCCGTGGCACCTGTACGCTCCATCAGTGAGATGTCCAAAGAGAAGTACCGGCGGCGCCGCCGGAGATCCGCCAGAGTTAGCTTTTTGTCCGGCACCTTCGGCGTCCTTCTTGTGATCCTGGCTCTCTTTATCTTCCTGCTGCAGTTTTTCCTGAAGGACTACTTCCCGGACAAGGGCACGGAAGACCGTGCCTCGGGACACATGATGATGCCGAATCTGCAAGGCATTTCGGTGGACTCCATTCTGAAAAACCCGGAAAACTCTGTCTTCAATTTTGAGATTATCTATCTTAACTCCAGCGGTACCGGGGAGTATAATCCTTCCGATTACACCGTGGAACGGCAGGACCCCGGTGCCGGGACTCGGATTAGCCTGAAGAAGGGAGGAACACCTGTTCGCCTTTATGTGAGCACCGGTGTCGTCCAGGTCCCGGATGTCTACAATCTGGATTACCGGGAGGCAACTGCCATTCTCCGCGTTTCCGGATACTATGTGGAGATCGTTGATGAAATATCGGAGACCTTTGCCCGCAATGCTGTCATGAGCATGTATCCTGACGCCGGCACCTCTCTGGAGAAAGGTTCTGTGGTGTACCTGACCGTCAGCGCCGGCGCGGAGATCGTTCAGGTTTCCGTTCCAAACCTGGTGGGACTGTCAGAACTGGCCGCCATCGAAAAGATCGAAAGCAGCGAGCTCAGCTACGGTGGATCGGAATATATGAACAGTGATTTGCCCGCCGGAACGGTCATCGGCCAAAGCGAGGAGAACTACAATCTGGTTCCCGCCCATGCCAAAATCATTCTGCGAGTGTCCCTGGGACCGGAGGAAGGATGACGGAAGGAATCATCATCAAAGCCCTCAGCGGCTTTTACACGGTGAGGACACCCGAGGAAGACCTTACCTGCAAGGCGAGAGGAAAGTTTCGCCTGGACGGCACCTCGCCCCTTGTAGGGGATAAGGTGCGCTGCAGCCGGGAACAGAACGGCATCGGGCGGATCGAGCAGGTCTATCCGCGCCGAAACTGGTTCATTCGTCCCGCTGTTGCGAACATCGACGCGCTGGTATTTGTTGCCGCAAACGTCAATCCCGTGACGGATCCCTTCCTGATCGACCGGGTTTCCGTGATCGCAGCCGAAGCGGACTGTCAGCTCATCCTCTGCGTGAACAAGACCGATCTGGATCTTGGGACCCGGCTGCGACAGGACTTTTCCCGTGCCGGCTTTCCTGTCTATGCCACCAGCGCCGAAACCGGTGAGGGGATCAATGCGCTGCGGGATGCGCTGCGGGGTAAGATCTGTGCCTTTACCGGAAACTCCGGCGTGGGAAAATCCAGCATATTGAACCGGCTGATTCCCGGAGCGGCATTGCCCACCGCGGAAGTCAGCGAAAAGCTGGGCCGCGGCAAGCACACCACCCGTCATGTGGAGTTGTTCCGCCTGGGAGACGACAGCTATCTTGCCGACACACCCGGTTTCGCGTCTTTTGAAATTGAGATGTTGAAACCCATCGCCAAGGAGAACCTGCAGTTTGATTTTCCGGATTTTGCGGAGCATATCGGCAAATGCCGTTTTCCCGACTGCAGTCATCGCAAAGAACCGGGCTGTGCCGTACGGGAAGCCGTGGAAAGCGGCGCCCTGGTGGAAAGCCGTTATCGCTCCTACCTTCGTCTCTATGAGCAAAGTGCTCAATTCAAGGACTGGGAATTGAAAGATAAAACTACATAAAGCTGCCGCCCTTCGCATATCGTGTATGGAAATACCGAGTGCGGGGGGCGGTTTGCTGTGCGAAGAGGACGCTGCGGCCTTTGGGGTTTGGCCGCGATCGGCCTGGGCCTATTCATCCTGCTGGCCCTGATCCTTCCGTCTGAATTCTGGTGGTTCTTCCTGGCTGCCGGTCTGATCGGACTGGGGATCTGGTGCCTGCGTTGCTGTTGGTAGGGAAAAGTGTTCTTGGGAAAGGGAAAAAGGATGCGAGTATACGTTTTTCGCCTGCCGCGTTTTTTGTCGGCGCTCCTGCTCTGGCTGCGCGGCGGTACAAGAGACTGATCATAGTTGAAAAAGGAGAGTTTCATGGAAATCAAGCTGCTGCAGAAAGAATCCCCTGCATGGATCGCAGGGGATGTCATTCATCAACAGGTTTCTTTTCACGCCGAAGCGGTAGTCCCGGACACCGCGGAGGATGTGCAGGAGATCGTCTGGACGCGGGGAGGCCTGTTGCTAAAGGGCAAGGAGCCGGGCCTTCACGCCGCAACCGTCACAGGAGAAGCCTGGGCCAGTGTTCTTTACTTGACAGAGACCGGGCATCTGGAGAGCATCCGTCTCCGAAAGGAATTTGAAATGGTGTTCGAGGCGGAGACCTCTGAGCCCGAAGCTTTGCCTCAGCTTTCCTGGTATCTCACCGGCCTGCAGGGAAAGCTTCTGAACCCTCGCAAACTCAGCGTAAGCTTTGAGGTACAAGCAACGCTGCGCAGTTTTCAGCGGGGAACTACCCTTACGGAAACCTCTCTTCCGGAGGGGGAGTGGAAGGGACTGCATGTCCTGAAGGATCAAACAGGCACATTGGCTCTCACCTCCGTTTCGGAAAAGCCATTCACGCTCCGGGAGCAGTTGCCTCTTTCAATGGGGCAAGATGCCCTTGCACAATTCGACGCCGAAGAGCTTCGCTTTTCGCTGCTGGGGACCGAACAGGTCGGTAGCCGTTGCATCGTAAAGGGAGAGCTGCAGCTTCAGCTCCTGGGAAGAGACAGTTCGAACCAGCCCGCGAAATCGTCGTTTCACGTGCCCTTTTCGCAGCTTTTGGATATCACGGAAGACACATTGGATCAGAGCCTCGTCTGGATCGAGCCGAACTCCGTTTATCTGGACTGGGCGGAAAACAGCGCCGGCGGGCGCAGCCTGGATCTGGAAGTCCACGCCCTGCTGCAGTTTTGCGCATACTCCCGCCGTGAGGTCATCACCTTCCGGGACGCTTACAGCACAGCCATGCCTCTGGAATCAGAAAGCTGCGATCTGTCACTGCTGCGCTCTGTAGAGCCCGGAACAAGCGTTTTAAGCATAGATGCTGCAGTACCCATGCCGGATGATACTGCGGAGCTTCTTGCGGCAGAGAGCAAAATAGGAGCACTGGAGCGAAGAGAGAATATCGCCCGCATCCCCTTGCAAACGGATATCCTGTACCGCAGCGCGGACGGGAGCCTTGCATCTGCCAGACGAAGCTTGAAGCTTGACGTCACGGAACTCCCACAAGATGCTGTCATTCTGTCGCAGCGACTGCTTTCCCTATCTGTGGACCCAGTTGGAAATGAGCTCCGACTTTCCGGTTCCGCCGAGATCCTGTGGCGGAAGGAGGAAGCGGAAGCAGTTTCCACGCTCTCGCTTTTCCGCATGGAAGAAGATAATTCCTGGAGTAAAACAGAAAACCCCAGTGTCTTTCTTGTCCGCAGGGGAGGGGAGAGCCTTTGGGACCTAGCCAAGGAGTACCGTTCCAGCGAGGATCTGATCCGATCCTACAACACGGAGGATGCAGAGCTCCTGTTGATTCCTGCAGAGGCCTGATGGAATCGCGCTTCTTTTAAACAGGAACCTCCGTCGCTCCTGATTTGCCTATCAAAAAAGCAAAAACTGAAACGAAATACTTGTCATCAGCCTCCTCTTGTGTTAAAATGACCGATGTTGAATTTTAGCACAAGAGGAGCTGTTTTTTATGTCCGGACATTCCAAGTGGCACAACATACAGAAAACCAAAGGCGCTGCAGATGCCAAGCGCGCTCAGGCCTTCACCAAGATCGCCCGTGAGATGATCGTGGCCGTCAAGGAAGGCGGCGGCGGAGATCCCCGTTCCAACTCCAAGCTGGCTGCCGTCATCGCCAAGGCCAAGGCCGCCAATATGCCCAACGACAACATCAAGCGCACCATCGACAAGGCACTGGGTGCCGGCAACACCGAAAACTACGAGAAGATCGTCTACGAAGGCTATGGCCCCAAGGGCATCGCCGTCATCGTCGAGACCATGACCGACAATCGCAACCGCACCGCCGGTGAGATGCGTCACTATTTCGACAAGTACGGCGGAAACATGGGCGCTGCCAACTGCGTCAGCTGGTCCTTCGATCGCAAGGGCGTCATCGTCATCGACAATGAGGACGAGGAGCTGGACGAGGATACCGTGATGATGGACGCGCTGGAAGCCGGTGCCGATGATTTTGAGGCCGAAGGCGAGACCATGACCGTCTATACCGGTGAAGATGACGTTGCTGCCGTCTCCGAAGCACTGACCGATAAGGGCTACAAGCTGCTGGAGGCCCAGGTGGAAATGCTGCCCCAGAACGGCTACATCAAGCTCACCGACGAGGACGATATCAAGAACATGCAGAAGATGCTGGACATGTTCGAGGATAACGACGACGTGCAGAATGTCTGGCACAACTGGGAAGACGCGGAGTAATGTCTTTTCGTTCCGAAAATCCATCGGATTGATTTGCTGTCAGAACTTTTCCAAGAGAAATGGAAAAGCAGTTGTGCAAGCCTCGATTTAACAATCGCATATGTTGACCCTCCTGTTGTGACATGCAGCAGGAGGGTTTTCTCTTAACGATTATTGTTGGCTGCAAATATGAATTCTGCAAAGCACACCCATTGACTCTGGCCACCATGATATCATACTACTTTCAAATAGAAATCTTTAAAGTCTTGTGGCCAGAATTGTGCCATACTTCGTTGAAGCCCTTGACCATATATCTCCATTATGCTCTGCGGCCTTCGCCTCGTCTGGCGCAATTGAAGTCTCGCAATCCTTTTTAAAGTTTCTTATTTGAAAGTAGTATAACAGTTTGAACTTATGATTTTTTGATAAAAATGCTTGACTTCAAAGAATGGAGTGTGGTTCAATGGTAGCAGGGCAGCTCGCTAAATCGCAAAATGATGATCAAAACCAGAACAGAACCATAGACAATCAAATCGAAAGGAGAACCAACATGAAGAAACTGTTTTCGCTTCTTCTGGCGCTTTCCTTGTTGCTGGCCCTTGCTGCCTGTGGGGAGAGCGGGGAACCGGACCCCAACGCCGGACTGTATGAGGCGGAATCCGCCCAGATGTACGGTCTCAGCATCCAGATCTCCGATGTGTTTGAGGATGGCTTTTCTTTGGAGCTGAAAAACGGCGGTAAAGCTGTGTTCCACTATGACGGCAAAGACTATAACTTGAAATGGACGCTGGATGGAGACGTCTTTCACGCAGAGGGCGGCGGCGCAGCTCTGGACGGTACCTTATCCAACGGCGTCATGCAGCTGCAAAATGTTTTGGACAGTGAAATGGAGATCACTCTCGTGTGTCCCGAGCTTACAAAAGCAGGAAGCTGATTCAAAAACAGATCCGAAGAGCAGAAGAATAGAACGGCGTTTCAAAGAGCTAGTGAAGAGGGGAGAGTCATCGTCCCAAAAACAGGTGACAAAGAGCTTTTTTCGGTGTATAAAAGGATGTGAGTCTGAACTCACATCCTTTTTTTCAGATGCAACGGCATGAACATAGGGAGGGGAGGGGACACGCTATGAAAAGGTGGATCCGAGCCCACGCGGTTGGACTGACGCTTCTGTTGGTATTGTCACTCATGGTCATGATTTTTTGCTTTTCAGCCCAGCCAGCAGACGAATCCGACGAAACCAGTGGTTTTTTCGTCTCTTTGATTCTGAAAGTCATAGCCCCGAATTACGAATCCCTGGATCCGGATACAAGATCGGAGCTTTTGCTCAGAACATCCTTTCTGGTCCGAAAAACTGCCCATCTGACAGAGTATGCCTTTCTTGGTTTTGCCTTGATGCTGCATGTAACTGCATTGCAAAACAAAAAGGAGCTTCGTTTCCCGAAACTATTTGCCTTCCTTGCCGGCGTGTTCTATTCCGTATCCGATGAAATCCATCAGCTTATCGTTCCCGGACGCAGCGGGGAAGGGAAGGATGTAATGCTGGACAGCGTCGGCGTTCTGTTGGGCGTTATGATCCTATCTTTGGTTCTCGCAATCCGAAAGAAGAGAAAAAGCCCCTGAACTCCTTCTCGGGCCTTGATGATAGAGACACGGAAACAGCTTCCGTGCCTCTATTCTTTTCAACAGATACCCCCACAGCTCAGAAACATACCCCATAGGGGTATGTTTCTGCTTCAAAAGTGTGATAGACACTTGCTTTTCCGAAACGAAGCTTGCGTGTACAGCCGGTCTATGGTAAAATATAGTTTGGAGTTGATTTTATGCGCATTTTGGGTATTGACCCCGGCGTTGCCACCATAGGTTTCGGCGTAGTGGATAAGGACAGGAACCGTCAGGTGCTTGTGAAATGCGGGGTGATCACCACGCCCGCACATACGCAGCTTTCCAGCCGCCTGGAGCAGATTTTCCGGGATATGGCAGATCTGCTGGACATTTTCAAGCCCGATGCGGTGAGTATTGAGGAGCTGTTTTTCAATACCAATATTACCACCGGTATTGCTGTGGCCCACGCAAGAGGCGTGATCCTGCTGGCCTGCCGCCTGGCCGGGGTGGAGATCTTTGAGTATACCCCTCTGCAGGTCAAACAGTCTGTGGTGGGCTACGGCCGTGCGGAGAAAAAGCAGGTCATGGATATGGTCAAGCGCCTCTGTAATCTTCCGGCGCCGCCCAAACCGGATGATGCTGCCGACGCGGTTGCACTGGCTCTCTGCCATGCACGAAGCTCCACCAGTTTATTGAATCGGGGAGGCAACAACGAATGTTCTACCACATAGAAGGCACTGTCGCTGAGCTTGGCCAGAATCTGGCTGTGCTGGATTGCGTCGGTCTGGGCTTTGCCCTTAACGTCACGGCAAATACGCTGAGTCGATTGAAAAATGGGGAAAAGGTCAAGCTTTATGTGACCGAGAGTATCGGGGAGACGAATTTCGATCTCTTCGGCTTTTATGATAAAGGGGAGAAGCGCTGTTTCGAAATGCTCATTGCCGTTTCCGGCATTGGCCCTAAGGCTGCGCTTTCCATTCTGAGCTACAACAGTCCTGAGAGCCTTGCTCTGGCCATTCTGAACGACGATGTCAAGGCCCTGACCGTTGCACCCGGTATCGGTAAAAAAATCGCTCAGCGGGTCATTTTGGAGCTTAAGGACAAGATCGGCAAAGAACTGCAGAGTACCGATTGGTCCATGCCGGCTGTCAGCGCTCCTGCTGCCCAGTCAGGGGAGAACCGTGCGCTGAACGACGCCATTGCCGGCCTTGCGGTTTTGGGCTATTCTAGCGCTGAGTTGGGCCCGGTGCTGAAAAACATGGACCTTACCGGTCTCGACGCCCAAGCGATCATCAAGGCTGTCCTGAAGCAAATGGTCAAATAAGCTTTCCACTCTCCATTGAGCATATAATACTACTTTCAAATAGAAATCTTTAAAGTCTTGTGGCCAGAATTGTGCCATACTTCGTTGAAGCCCTTGAACATATATCTCCATTATGCTCTGCGGCCTTCGCCTCGTCTGGCGCAATTCTGTCTCGCAATCCTTTTTAAAGCTTCTTATTTGAGAGTAGTATAAAGCGGATAGCGCAAAACTAAAATCCCGGAGGGATTATCCATGAGCATCAATTTTTCCGAAGATACCGGAGAGGTTTTGACCACATCGGCCTCTCTCCCGGAAGACCAGGCGGAGGGGTCTCTGCGCCCCAGAACTTTGACCGAGTATATCGGTCAGGAGAAGGCCAAGGGCAATCTGGAGATCTTCATCAACGCCGCCAAAATGAGAAACGAGCCGCTGGACCATGTGCTGCTCCACGGGCCCCCGGGCCTTGGTAAGACCACCCTGGCCGCAGTGATTGCCAACGAGATGGGCGTCAATATGCGTATCACCTCCGGCCCCGCCATTGAAAAGCCGGGCGATCTTGTGGCTATGCTGACGAATCTTAACGAGGGGGATATCCTCTTCGTGGATGAGATTCATCGGCTGAATCGTGCCTATGAGGAGATCCTCTATCCCGCGATGGAGGACTTTGCCATTGACATCATCCTTGGAAAGGGACCTTCCGCCAACTCCATTCATCTGGACCTGCCCCGTTTTACGCTGATCGGTGCTACCACCCGCTCCGGACAGCTCACTGCACCGTTGCGGGACCGTTTCGGCGTTGCCCTCCGTCTGGAGCTATACAGTCCCAAGGAACTGCAGCGGATCGTCACCCGCTCCGCCGGGATCCTGAATGTGGATATCGAGCCGGACGGAGCTTTTGAGATCGCTTCCCGCTCTCGCGGCACGCCTCGTATCGCGAACCGGCTTCTACGCCGGGTCCGGGACTTTGCCCAGGTCCGTGCCGATGGGGTGATCACCCGGGAAGTGGCCGATCTGGCACTGAGCCGTTTGGAAGTGGACCGCTTGGGTCTGGATGCGCTGGACCGGAGAATGCTCCGCAGCATCATTGAGTTCTATAATGGCGGACCGGTTGGACTGGAAACGCTCGCTGCCACCATCAACGAGGAAGCCGTGACGCTGGAGGATATGTATGAGCCCTATTTGCTGCAGCAGGGCTTTCTTACCCGGACTCCGAGAGGGCGCTGTGTAACCCGGCGGGCGTATGAGCACCTGGGCATAGCCTATATGGGTCAGCAGCAGCTGGATATTTGACCACTCTGTATGTAAATATCATAATTTTTCCCTCGAAATTGCGAAAAAGTTATTGACTTTGCCCGAAGCTTCTATATAATAAGGAATGTACGTTTGTAGTGTATTTCATGAATGATGCGAGATTATTTTTCTTTGAGCGACAGGGATCTGCAGCGGCTCTTCGTACAGGAAGGGGACCGCACGGCAGAAGAGATCCTGGCCTCCCGGTATATGCAGATGGTGCGCGCCTGTGCCCGTCCGCTGTTCCTTGCCGGGGGAGACAGTGAAGATCTCAGTCAGGAAGGAATGTTCGGTCTCCTCTCGGCCATCCGGGAGTACGACCCCGAACAGGGCGTTAGTTTTCGCAGTTTTGCGGAACATTGCATTCGCATGCGCCTGTATTCCGCTGTGAAAACCGCATCCCGCATGAAGCATCAGCCTTTGAACGACAGCATGCCCCTTGAGCAACTCTCCGACGACTCCAGTTCGCAGTTATCGGCAGCACCCGAATATTTTCGCCGCAGCCCGGAGGATTTGGTTCTGGCCAGAGAGAGCAAGGAAGAGCTGAAAGATCTGTTTGCACGGTGTTTATCCAAGATGGAAAAGCAGGTTCTGGACCTGTTTCTGGACGGCCTTTCCTATCGCGACATTGCAAAAGCCCTGGATAAGGACGAAAAGTCCGTGGACAACGCTGTGCAGCGTATCCGGCGCAAGTTGGCGCATTCCCTTCACCCCGGCGATATCAGCGTGAGCTGATCGCAAATACAGCCGATAACGGCAACTATCAAAAGAGAGGATTCCAAAATGTACGAAGACAAGACCTTAGTATGCAAAGAGTGCGGTAAAGAGTTCGTTTTCACCGCCGGTGAGCAGGAGTTCTACGCTGAGCGCGGCTTCCAGAACGAGCCCCAGCGCTGCAAGCCCTGCCGTGACGCTCGCAAGAACGCGGCCCGCGGTCCCCGGGAGTTCTTCACTGCCACTTGCGCTGCCTGCGGCGGCGAGGCCAAGGTTCCCTTTGAGCCCAAGTCCGATCGTCCCGTCTACTGCAGCGAGTGCTTTGCTAAGATGAGAGAGCAGGCCTGAACCGCCTGACAGGAAAGTGGGATGCGTTATGCGTCCCACTTTTTCTTTCCCAATTCAGAGGAGGATTGAATCATGGAAATCACGAGAGAAACTGTGATCGGTGAAATTGTGGAGAGCTGCCCGGAGGCCATGCCCGCCTTTATGGAGATCGGCATGCACTGCATCGGCTGCGCCATGGCCAGCGGCGAAACCGTGGAGCAGGCCTGCGCCGCCCATGGTGTCGATCCGGACGAATTTCTGGAATACCTGAAGAAGTATCTGGAAACTGTTTGACCGCAATACAAGAATGCAGAAAAGCCGGATGAGATCCGGCTTTTTTGATAAGGAGAAAGCATGAACAGGCGTTTGCAAGCCATTGAGAATATGATCCGTCCTGGAATCGGCATGATCGATGTGGGAACAGACCACGGATATCTGCCGGTTTCCCTTGCCCTGCACGGGTATCCCGGCGCGCTCTTCGCCGCCGACATTGGGCAAGGGCCCTTGTCTGCCGCTCGCCGGAGTGCCGAAGCCGCCGGCCTGGAAAATCGCATTGTCTTTCAGCTTTGCGACGGTCTTTCCCTCTGTGATCCGGACTCTGTTGACACCATCGTCATCGCCGGTATGGGGGGAGATACCATTTGCGGGATCCTGGATCGGGCGGAATGGTGTATGAATCCCCGTTATCAGCTGATCCTTCAGCCAATGACCCGTGCGGAGGTGCTGCGATACTGGCTGGTGAACAACGAATTTATCATTGAGGACGAACGACTGGTCGCAGACGGCGAAGAGATCTACGCGGTCTTGTCCGCACGCTACGGCGGGGCTATGCGGCTGACCGATGCTGAGCTCTACACGGGCGCTTTCTCTATGCTGGAGCAGGAACCGCTCTGGCCGGCTTTCCTTGCCAAACAACTGGTGCGCTTCCGCAAACTGTTGCGAGGGCTTCGGCAAAGCGGTAGAGAGCCGGGCAGACTGCAATTGGCAGAAAGAATTGAGCAAGAACTGGAAAAGGAGCGTGCAAAACATGCCAACGGTACAGGAAATCTTTGAAAAGCTGTGTGAATTTGCCCCTCTAGAGCTCCAGATGGATTTTGATAATTCCGGTTTTTTGATCGGCAGGGGAGATCGCCCGGTGAAGAAGGCCTTGCTGACGCTGGATATCACCCTTCCTGTGATCCGGGAGGCAGAGGCGCTTGGCGCAGATCTCATTCTCTCCCATCATCCGGTGATTTTCCGTGCTTTGAAGGAGCTTCGTCCCGATGGTCCCGGCGAAAAGGCGATGCTTCTTGTCGAAAAAGGGATTGCCGCCATCTGCATGCACACCAATCTGGATATAGCCCAGGGAGGCGTCAATGACGTTCTGATCCGTCTGTTGGGCGCCGAGCCGGAGCAGGCCCTGGATGATGACGGCTGCGGACGCGTCGGAATTCTGCCGACAGAGCTGTCCCTTTCTGAGTTTCTTACCCGCTGCAGGGATCGGCTTCGGACAAATGGCCTTCGCTATGTGGATGGGGGCCGACCGGTCCACCGTATTGCCGTTATGGGCGGCTCCGGGGGCGATGCGCTTTCTTGTGCTCTGGAAAAGGGCTGTGACACCTATGTAACTGCAGATGTCAAATATCACAGCTTTTTGGATGCCGCGGAGCTTGGTCTCAATTTGATCGACGCGGACCACTTCTGCACCGAAACCCCCGTGATCCCAGTCCTGGCGGATCGTCTGAGCACCGCCTTCCCTGACGTGGAATTCGCTGTTTCCAAAGTCCATCACCAGCTGATTTCCTTCTTCTGAGCACTGTTCTAAGCCGCCTCCGCTTCTCATACACTCGTAGCGACGAGACCATGAGAGCGGAGGCGTTTATTAATGTCAGAACAAAACATTTATCAGGAGCTTTCCCAGCGTACCGGCGGCGCCTGCATGCTGGGCGTAGTGGGGCCCGTTCGAACAGGTAAGTCCACCTTTATCAAGCGTTTTATGGAGACTCTGGTGATCCCGGGGATCAAAAATGACTATCTGCGCCAGCGCACATTGGACGAGCTGCCGCAAAGCGGCTCTGGACGCAGCATTATGACGGCGGAACCGAAGTTCGTACCGGAGGAACCGGTTTCCATATCGCTGGGAGAGAACAGCGAACTCTCCGTTCGTCTGGTAGATTGTGTGGGCTACATGGTGGAGGGAGCCGCCGGACAGATGGAAGATGGGCAGGAGCGTCTTGTGACGACGCCCTGGTTTGACCATGAAGTCACCATGACCGAGGCCGCCGAGAAGGGGACGGAACTTGTTTTGCAGGATCATGCAACGATCGGAATTGTGGTGACAACGGACGGCAGTATCTGCGATCTGCCGCGGGAAGCCTATCAGATGCCTGAGCGCCGCGTCATTTCCGAACTAAAGGCTATTGGCAAGCCCTTTGTAGTGCTTCTTAACTGCGCGGACCCGAAAGGGGAGAGCGCGAAGGAGCTGGCTGCCAGGATTGCTGCCGATCATGACGTCAGTTGTACTCCTGTGAATTGCCAGACCATGCGGGAAGGGGAGATACAGGAAATCTTGCATCTGGCGCTGGAAGAGTTCCCTATCCGGGCGCTGCAGTTTTTCCTGCCGGACTGGGTCACTGCTCTCTCTCCGGAGGAAGAGCTGAAGCAAAAACTGTTTGCTGCGATCAAAGCCGGCGGTGAAGGGATCCAAAAGTTGAGGGATCGACAGCTTGTTCAGGAACGATTGCAGGCCTCAGACTTGATTTCTTCGGTTTCCGTCGAACGGGAAGACCCGGGTAAAGGCATAGCCGTGCTTCGGCTTTCTCCTCCGCGGGGGCTCTATTATGAAATGATCAGTGAACGCTGCGGTACAAAGGTGGAAAACGACGGGCAGCTCATGGCCTTGATGAGCCAGATGCGGGAAATCCGAAAAGAATATGACCAGGTCCACCAGGCTTTGGAAGAGGTCAGAAGCACCGGTTACGGCATCATCTTGCCCGGTGCGGATGAACTTCACCTTGAGGAGCCTCAGATCGTGCGTCAAAACGGCAAATACTCGGTGAAGCTGCGCGCCGAAGCGCCAGCCGTCCACCTGATCCGTACCCAGGTCGAAAGTGAAGTGACGCCTGCCATCGGCGGCGACGGAGCGTCCGAAGAGATCCTTGGCTTTCTTCTGCAAGGTTTCGATGGGGATATCAATCGCATCTGGGAATCGAATATTTTCGGTCGATCACTCAACGATCTGGCGGAAGACAGCATCACCGGCCGCATCCGGTCGCTCCCGGACAATGTGAAACGTCGTCTGCGGGATACCTTGGAGAGGCTGATTAACGAAGGCGGCAGCGGTCTTATCTGCATTCTGCTTTGATCTTCCCTTTGACTTCCCAGGGAGGAGACGATATAATGGAAATGAAGAGCCCGGTACGCCAGAGGGAAGTGCCTTTTCGTCGACAGCGCATCCTTGCCGTCCTCAGTTCAGTTCTGCTTTTGATTGGCTCATTGTATTTCGCCAGGTGGATGCTTCCGGAGAGGGAACCGGCTCTGGCTGAGCTGAAACGGCCGGTCCTGCTGATCGATCCCGGCCATGGCGGCTACGACGGAGGCGCCATCGCCTACAATGGCGTGAAAGAAAGCGATCTGAATCTGTCCATTGCCTTGAAGATGCAGGATCTTGCCGCTTTTTACGGCCTTTCGGCAGTCATGACCCGTCAAGATGACAGTCCCCGGACCGACACTGCAAGCTACAGTGAACACGAGGATTTGGTCTATCGTGCCGATCTTGCCAACAGTTTATCCTCCTGCATCCTTTTCAGCATTCACCAGAACACGTTTCCTACCTCGCAGCCCAGCGGCGCGCAAATCCTGTATGGACCGGATGCGGAAAGCCGCCGGCTTGGAGAACTGACTCACCGGAACCTGATCAATGGGATTCAGCCTGAAAATCGACGAGTCGCGGCGCCGGCGCCGAAGGAGCTGTTCCTTACCTCTCATGTAAACTGTCCCGTGATTCTGGTGGAATGCGGTTTCCTATCCAATCTGTCTGACCTGCAGCGCCTTTGCGATGGCCGCTATCAAAGCAGCCTCGCTGCCGCCTTGATGGGTTCTTATCTGCAATTTACCGATACATCCCGCATTTAACGGGACTGGGAGAATGATATGGCCAACAAAAAGAAAACGGTATATGTCTGTGCCGAGTGCGGTTATGAGACTGCAAACTGGGCAGGGAAGTGTCCTTCCTGCGGCAGCTGGAACAGTATGAAGGAGCTGTCGCTGGATGATAAGCCCGGATTCCGCGCCGATTCCCGGCGCTCTCTTCCCAAAGCGAAGAAAATGTCCCAGCTGGACACGGAGGCGGAAAACCGTTTCGCCACCGGCATTTCAGAATTTGATCGAGTCCTGGGCGGAGGCGCTGTCCTTGGCTCATTGAATCTGGTGGGCGGCGCCCCAGGCATCGGCAAATCTACACTGCTCCTGCAGATGTGCGCCACTATGGAGCAGAATCGAACGATCCTCTACGTCACAGCAGAGGAGAGCGAGCGTCAACTCAAACTGAGAGCGCAGCGTCTCGGTGTGGAAAACGAGGAGCTTTATGTTCTGGCAGAGACAGAATTGGATAGTATCCTGACCGTGGTCGAGGATCTCAAACCGGAGCTGCTCATCCTGGACTCCATCCAAACTGTATCCAGCGCCGAATCGGATTCCGCCCCCGGCAGCGTCACCCAGGTGCGGGAGTGCACCATGCGTCTCATGCGCCTTGCCAAGGAGAAGGGGACCACCGTGTTTGTGGTCGGTCATATCACCAAGGAGGGCAGCATTGCCGGACCTAAAGTACTGGAGCATATGGTGGACTGTGTGCTCTATTTCGAAGGTGAACGCAGCACCAGCTTCCGGATTTTGCGGGCCGCCAAGAACCGCTTTGGATCCACAAACGAGATCGGTGTGTTTGAAATGAACGAAGGAGGTCTACGCTGTGTGGAAAATCCCTCCGAGCTGCTCCTTTCCGGCAGACCTTCCAACAGTCCTGGGACCTGTGTTGCCTGCGTCATCGAAGGTACCCGTCCCATTCTGGCGGAAGTACAGGCCTTGGTGACACCCACCGGCTATAATGCAGCCCGCCGCAGCAACGGCATTGACTATAATCGGGCTGCCATGCTGCTGGCTGTGTTGGAAAAGCGTGGAGGGATTCCGGTGGGAAACTGTGACGCCTATATCAATGTTGTTGGCGGACTCACACTGGAGGAACCGGCCGCTGACCTGGCCACGGCGTTGGCAGTCGCTTCCAGCTATCTGGACCGTCCTTTGGGAGCCGATCTGGCCGCTATCGGAGAAATCGGCCTGGCAGGGGAGATCCGAAGCGTCAGTAATCTGAACCAGAGGCTCTCCGAAATCGCGCGTCTTGGTTTTCAGCGCTGTGTGATCCCGGCCCACGTTCGCAACGAGATCCGCTGCCCTGATAACCTAAAACTCATTCCAGTGAAGAACATCAGCGAGGCTGTTGGCTCGGTGTTGGGAAAGCGGTCGGCAGAGAGAACATAATGTGAATTATTTCACAATCTGCTGAATAATAATATGCAGGATATCCGACAATCTTTTTTCGGTTATCCTGCATATGTTTTATTACGACGGAAGGGGACAGCTTATTCTTCCCGTTCTTTTCTCGTTTTCCGGCCAATAGGATTGGCCATAGCTGCCTCATGGAGCGAGGCATTGTCCAGGTGCGTGTAAATCTGCGTGGTATTCAGGTTGCTGTGGCCCAAAACCTCCTGAAGCGCTCTGGTATCGACTCCGTTTTTCAGCATCAATGTTGCCGCTGTGTGCCGCAGCTTGTGAGGGGAATAACGAGATGCGTCCAAGCCGGCTTCAAGCAGTTTTTTCTCAACCATTTGCTGCACGCCTCTAACGCCGAAACGGCAATTTTTTTGGCTGATAAATAGCGCGTTTTTATCTATTTCACGTACTTTCTCAACATTTCTCACCATTAAATAGTCGTCGATCGCTTCCCGGCAGCCTTCGCCGAAATACACCACGCGTTCTTTGTTGCCTTTGCCAAGGACTCGTACATGGTCCTCATACACATCCGTTACATTGAGTCCAACCAATTCCGAAACCCGCAGTCCGCAGCTGATAAAGAGCATCAGGATGGCATAGTCCCGAAGCGCATAGGGGCCTTCGCAAGCAGCAAGCAGCCGTTCACATTCCGATTCTTCCAGGTAACGCGGTAAACTGGCCTGACGCTTTGGCATGTCAAGCTCCAGAGTGATATTCCGGTCCAAAAGATGCCGTTTGGCGGTAAGGTATTGAAAAAAGGATTTTACCGTGGATGTACGGCGGCATCTACTGGCTGCAGACAGGGATTGATCCGATTCCGGGGAAAAGGACTGATATCGGTAAAGCTCCTCAATTTTAATCGCTTTGATGAAATCCAGATCCACATCTGTAATATCGATCTCATCAAAAGGAACGCTGCGATCTACCAGATGCCGTCTTCGTTTCAAGAAACGCAGTAAAATCTTCAGATCCAGATAATAGGCCATCACAGTTCGATCCGAGTGGCCGCGTACCGTAGAGTGGTATTCCAGAAACTCCAGCACAATGTCCGGTACATCATTGAGTTCATCCAGCTTCATAAACGATTCCTCCATGGAAAATCACATATTAAATCTCGCTAAATTAATATTATGCGATATTTTGCAACTATTTCGTTACGGGGCTGTTAATACTTCCCCGTTGGTATTAGTATAGAAAAGATTCTGTCATTTGTCAATCATCATTTACCGCTTATGCCGCCAATTTCGTAAATCAATTAAATCCGGGGATCTGCTCATTCGCTTCTTCACTAGACTGCATTCAGCTTGAAGCGTAATTCCTGTGATTGCTCACTATTTCCCATTACAGCTGTCGCCTGCATGAACGCTCCCTTTATTGAGCTATGATCCACGAACATTGTCGGTAAGCTACGATTATTTCATGTGAATCTGCTCCAAGTTAACACGGCACAGAATCTCATCCCCCACGGGGAAAATCATAACGGACTGTCTTCCACGGAATGTTTATCGCTATTGCGCTATAGCAGGATTTTGAATTGTTATGGAATTAACGTACATTCAGATCTCCTTGAATTTTATATAGAAATTCGACAGAAAACTCATATTTGGTGCTGATTCTCACCTGAAATGTTCTGATTTCGCCCGTTTTCTTCAGTTTGTAACCCTATTCTAAAAAAACAGGCTTCCATCCAATGGAAGCCTGTTTCAGAAGCACTGGGTTAAGATCAAAATTCGTCTTTGGAAGGGGCAAATCTGCTTGTATCGATCAGAGGATCTTTGGTGACACGGATGGCATTGAGCAGCGTGGCCAGCACAGCCGCGGAATCCATAAACAGCACGAACCAAATGCTGCTGAGTCCAAGCATACTGAGGAAAATCATCAGCGCTTTAACAGCAAAAACGAAGATTGCATTTTCCTTAGCTACCTGGCACATCCGACGGGAAAGCTGTACAGCAAAAGGAAGCGCGTTTGCCTTCTCCGGCGGGATCACCACATCGGCAAACTTGGTTTTCTGGCTGAAACGCACGTCCACATCCGCGGCACTGTGCATCTCAAGGCCGTTGGAATACAGGAACATCACATGGTTCCTGGTTCCCTGGTTCAGATCTTCGATGTGCTGGAGCTTGCGCTCGGTGTCACATTCACCGAAAACTTCGTCAAAACCAAGCTTATCCGCAAACTTCTGGCTCTCCCCTGCCCCGTCTTCCGTCAGAAGAACAGCTTCGCGCACACCTACGTCGCGAACACCGTCCAGCAGTTCCAGGCCGATATCATTGGTCTGAGAGGTGAAGACAAGGTACCCAACATAGCGCCCGGAAACTGTGAGGTAATAGACCTCCCCATCTTCTTCCGCTTCCGGAACAGCCACACCTCTGGCAGTGAGGTAATCATCGGTGGCCAGAATCACGGGAGATCCGCCGATCTTGACCTCAACACCGCAGCCGGGAACGTCAACGAAATCGCTGATCACTTCCAGCTTATAGTCCTGCTCGCTCAGCGCGGGGATCGCTTTGGCAAAGGCCTGCTCGGAGTAGTACACTGCATGGGCCACAAAGCTCATGAAAGTCTTTCTGTCCAAAACGTCAGAACGCACACTCTGGAGTTCTGGCGCACCGGAGGCGAAAATACCTGCCTTGTCGAAAACGACTACATTGGTTTCCGCCGTTTTCTCCATCACCATCCCGTTGCGAAACAGAATGCCGTTTCTTGCGCCGAAGCAAAGACCAACCAGTGCGGTGAAAGGCATCGCAACGACCACGGAAGCCGGGATCGCCGTCATCATGATCATCAATGCTCTGTGGATCGCCACACCGTAGGTATAGTCGCCGAGCCTTGGCAGCAGGAAGATATAGACCACCGCAATGGCCATGGCGATCTTCAGCAGCAGATCGGCGCTGCGGAAAGCGTCAGCTTCCATCTGCAGTTTTCCGGCGTCATCCGCGGCGAACATCTCCCCTGCCTGGTCAAGGATCTCATTGCTCTCTCCTTTGAGCAGATCCAGCGCGGCACTGCGGGTCCGTTTGCGCGCATACTCCACAACCAAAATGCTCAGCTGATAGAGGAGAAGCATCGCCGCACCTTCCGTGGGATAACCGATCAGGAAGGAAACGAACGCAATGAACAAGACCAGGATAGGCGCAGAAAAATAATCTTTCTCCAGAACGCTGTCAAAGGCTTTCAGCCCCAGATCAAAGGCGGATGCAATCGCAGACAGGACCAGCAGAATGACTCTCACGACCTGGATTTTGATCACAAACGCGCCCAGGATCAGGAGGACAGCCGCAAGGATCAGGCGTCCGATCAAGATCATATCAGGAGAGCCTGCGGCTGCACTGCTGCTCTTAACCGCAAACCTCGGGCGTTCGTTTATCGGGCTCATACCAGCCACCTCCAAGAATTATCTTTCTAAAACTTGCGGGAAAAAGATCGATCAGGCCTTGCCATCGGAGCCCAGAACATGGACGATCTTGTGGGCGACCATGTCCTTCACCGCCTGACGGGCGGGCTTCAGATACTGGCGCGGGTCGAAGTGATCGGGATGCTCGGCGAAGTACTTGCGGATAGTGCCGGTCATGGCAAGACGGATATCGGAGTCGATATTGATCTTGCAGACAGCCAGCTTCGCGGCCTCACGGAGCTGATCCTCGGGGATGCCGATGGCGTCGGGCATATTGCCGCCGTACTGGTTGACCATCTTCACGAACTCCTGAGGCACGGAGGAAGAACCGTGCAGAACGATGGGGAAACCGGGCAGGCGCTTGATGCACTCATGCAGTACGTCAAAGCGAAGCGGGGGCGGGACCAGGATGCCCTCGGCATTGCGGGTGCACTGGGAAGCCTTGAACTTGTAGGCGCCGTGAGAGGTGCCGATAGCGATAGCCAGAGAGTCGCAGCCGGTGCGGGAGACAAACTCTTCCACTTCCTCGGGATGGGTGTAGCTCTCTTTGCCGTGCTCCACGTTGACCTCGTCCTCCACGCCGGCCAGGGTGCCCAGTTCAGCCTCGACCACAACACCGTGATCGTGAGCATACTCTACGACCTGACGGGTCAGGGCGATGTTGTCCTCGAAGGACTTGGAGGAAGCGTCGATCATAACGGAGGTAAAGCCGCCGTCGATGCAGTTCTTGCACAGTTCAAAGGTATCACCATGGTCCAGATGCAGTGCGATGGGGATCTCGGGATTCTCTTCCACGGCAGCCTCCACCAGCTTCACCAGATAGGTGTGGTTGGCATAAGCGCGTGCGCCCTTGGAAACCTGCAGGATGACGGGGCTCTTCAGCTCACCGGCAGCCTCGGTGATACCCTGGACGATTTCCATGTTGTTCACGTTGAATGCGCCGATGGCATAGCCGCCGTCATAGGCCTTCGCAAACATTTCTTTTGTAGTAACAAGTGCCATAGTTGTTCTCCTTATCAAATTTTTTGTACAAATAGCATATTTACAAATTTGCTTTTCTATTATATTCTCATTCCATGCCAGAATCAAGAAGCACCTTTCACAAATATGCAAAATTTTTTAGTTAAACTGGAGGAAATCATACATGAGCGAAAAACTGATCGGCGCAGCAATCTTTGGACAGTCCGGCGGCCCCACCGCCGTTATCAACGCCAGTGCTTATGGCGTGATCCGCGCTGCACTGGATGCCGAAGAAATCACCAAGGTCTATGGTGCCGAGCACGGTATCAAAGGCGTACTGGACGATCGCCTGTTTGTCATGGATGAAGAGGATCCCGAGGAGCTGCGTCTTCTGCTCCACACCCCCTCTTCTGCTCTTGGCTCCTGCCGCTATAAGATGGCCGATCCCGAGGTCGATGACACCGATTATAAGCGGATCCTGGAGATCTTCAAGAAGTACAATGTTCGTTACTTCTTCTATAACGGCGGCAACGATTCCATGGATACCTGCAACAAAATCAGCCGTTTTATGGAGTCTGCCGACTATGAATGCCGTGTCATGGGCGTTCCCAAGACCATCGACAACGACCTCTACGGCACTGACCACTGCCCCGGCTTTGCCAGCGCTGCCAAGTATATTGCCACTTCCTGCATGGAGATCAACAAGGACGCCCGCGTTTATGACAACGGCATGATCACCATCGTGGAGATCATGGGTCGTCACGCAGGCTGGCTGGCCGGCAGCGCCGCCCTGGCTACCGAGTTCGGCTCCGGTCCGGATCTGATCTATCTGCCTGAGGTCGATTTCGATATGGATAAGTTCCTGAGCGACGTGGAGAAGATCTACAAGAAGAACGGCAAGGTCCTGGTCGCCGTCTCCGAAGGCATCCATTATGCTGATGGCAGCTTCGTTTCTGAGGCAAAGACCTCCGCTACTGACGGCTTCGGTCATGCGCAGCTTGGTGGTCTGGCCTCCATGCTTGCAGAAATCGTGAAAGAGCGTACCGGTGCCAAGGTTCGTGGCATCGAGCTGAGCCTGCTGCAGCGCTGCGGCGCCCACCTTGCTTCCGAGACGGATATTGAAGAAGCCTGCGCCTCCGGCATGGAAGCCGTTCGGCAGGCAGTCAGCGGCGTTACCGGCAAGATGGTTGCTTTCCAGCGCGAAACCATTGATGGTGATTACCACTGCAAGCTGGTCCTGATCCCCCTCACCGACGTGGCAAACTACGAGAAGAAGGTCCCTCTGGAATGGATCAACGACGAGCACAACGGTCTGAAGCATGAGTTCATCGACTACGTTCTGCCCCTCATTCAGGGTGAGCCCAAGCTGCCGCTGGAGCACTCCCTCCCCCGCTATGCCAGACTGAAAAAGGTCCTGGCCAAGTAAAACCTGTTAAATTGAAAAAATCTGGAACACCGTTTTGGTGTTCCAGATTTTTTCATGCCTGCTGATTCCGGAATCTGGGGAGCCAGTAGTCTTTTCCGTAAACCAGCGCTTCTGCCAGCAGACACACCGGCAAAGCCGCAATCACGTCCAGCGCGGAGTGCTGCTTCACAAAGCTGACTGCAAAGCAAACCATGATCGCAAAAAACACGATAAAGATCTTCCAACCCGCCGGAAGCTCTTTATCCTTCAGCGATACCGAGACGATCCCCATGGAATAGGCCACGTGCAGCGAGGGAAAAACACCCGTCGGCGTGTCAAAGGCATAGATGATCCCCATGAACCAGGTAAGGATGTTTTGCCTCGGAAACTGCTCCGGTCGCAAATTCTGGATACTGGGATACACAATGTAGCACAGCATAGCCACGGCCTGGGTGATCATGATAAAGACCTGCAGCTTCTTGAAGCCTTCCACGTGATAAAAGAAGGTATAAGCCAAAGCACCCACAACGTAGAGGTACCAACCTGCGTAAAAAATCAGGAAGCCCTCATGGAACGGGATCAGATCGTCCAGTGCACAGTGAATCTCATGGCAGCGCTCCGGTGGGATCAGGTTTTCCGTGATAAAGTAAAGCGCAAAATATCCAATCCAGCCTGCCAACAATTTCATATGGGCAAAGCGGGGTTCATTCAGTCTGTGAAGGGAAAATCCGGAATAATCATAAGGGGTCCTGTTCATTCGTATATGTCCTCCGGGGATTTGCTTTTGGGATAATGCTTTTTGGAAACATTGGGGTATGGCACCACCGTATGGGGCGGTTGAGCCAGCGCCATCTCTGTGATCGCGTCCATCAGAGTATTGCAGATCCGCCTGCGCTCTTCCTCAATGGGTGCATCCGGATGAAAGACGACCGGCTCGCCATAAAACATGGTTTTCAGTTCAGGCGCCAGATAGAGCGGGACAAAGCGCAGCGCAGTGCCGGTCTTCTTATAGTAGAAGCGTGCCAGATCCACAAACTTTTCCTGAAATGCATGAACGATGTTGTTGTGCTCATCATAACACTCCGGGAAAATCACGATGCTGTTGCCTTCCTTCAGCTTCTCAATGGAATCCCGAAAGGTGGAAATCAGCCTGGTGTCATGATAGACGGCGATGGTGTGGGCGTTGTTGAAAACCAGCAGCGCAATGGGCGTGATCAGATGGCTCAGGATTTTGTAGAACCAGAGCAGCGCCTTCGGTTTCCCCGACCAGAAGTCCTGATAGGCGTAGGCTGCCACTTCCCTTTTGTCCATCATCTGCCCGGCGCACCAGATGTAATGCTTCCCCGGCACATAGAGCTCTCCGGCGATGGGGCCGTACATATGGCTGTGGTTTCCCACGATGACACACGGTTCCTCCGGCAGATTCTCCGCTCCGACGATTTTGTATTTCGGAGAAAACAGCCAGACAAACCACCGGACGATCTTATAGAGCAGGGAGCTCTTTTTCTGATCCAGGAGTTCCCACTCAGGTAAACGGGGCGAGGTATGCGAGACGGATTGCTTCATGAAACTGAAAACCTTCTTTGCTGAAATTAAAAGATCCTTTCCTCCCTGCGCATCACAGATTTCTGATTTGCTCCTGCAGCAGCGAGCCGACTGCGTCGGCAAGCTTATCTACAGAGGGAATGCGGGAAAAATCTTTGTTGTATACAAGTTTTGCGTTGGGCAGATCCTCTTCGTCGCCGGTAAAGACGCAGATCACTGCGATCCCGTCAGCCCTGGCGCGCCGCACTTCGGCAGCAGTATCCCGAACGCCTGCCTCCTGTTCATAACCGATGTACTCCGCGCTGTCTTCTGAGAAGATGCGAAGAGCGTCATGGGGTTTTACATCTGATAACAGGATCAGGATCTTATGGTCGTAGGGACTCTCCCGCATAAGCTCATGGACAGCACGTACCGCAAGTCCGTCCCGGTTGCATCCGTTGGAGACGTATTCAAAGATCCTGTTGTTATCCTTTGTTGCAGTATAATCCCGAAAGACCCGCAGAATTGTGTAGCCCGTCATGGAGCAAAATGACATGACCCTGCAGGGAATGGCACACTGGGTCAAAGCCTGGGCGATGATGTAGGCTTGCGTTGCGACGCGCTCCTGCCGGCCGGACTGGGATGTGGACGCATCCAGCAGGATATCCACGCTCAGATCGCCCATGTTCCCCTGCTCCGTGCGGCGAAATACCTTCTCGTCCTCCAAAACCGCTCCCCGCCAGATTCTGTCTCCGTCCAAAAGACCTGCGTCAGAACGTACATAAGCGGGTTCCAGATACAGCAGAACAGAATTGCGGATCCGCGAAGCAAGCCTTTCAATGGATGTCCTGTTTTCTGCAAGATGAGTCTCATAATACAGACGGTTTCGCTCTACCTGTTTTCCCTCCTGCTCTCGCTTCAGAGCTTCAAACGCATTCTGGATATTTCCTTTTTCCGGAACGCCTTTGGTGAAGTGCAGATGACAGAAGCTGTGATTGCCGGTGCAGAGTCTTCTCTCCAAATCGGCGGTCTCCTGTTCGGAAAACATGGGCGCGCCAAATTTGAAGGCAACGAAGGACCTGAGCTGCGCCGCAGTCAAATGGGTCAGGGGCTCATCCTCCCTGCGTAGCAGGTCCTCCTCCCCGGAATAGGCGTGAGCGGGATGATCCCCCAGTCCGATTCCAAAACGGCGATATCTGGTTTTGACTTTTTTCCCTTTATGGCCGCCTAAAAACAGCAGCGGCAAATGGTGCTCTCTTCGCCGTTCCTCCGCTGTGATCTGAAACCAACGGGCGAAGAGTTCCTTTGCTCGTTCCACCACTGCTTCCGTATCCATTTCGGGAGAAAACTCCAGCTCGTCCAGCAGCTTTATATCGTATTGATTCATCCGGGGCTCCTGCCCGAGGATACGCTGATAGTGGGCAGCCGAAAGACAATCCAACAGGTGGTAATCGTCCAGCGGGGCACCATAAACGGCAAGGTATCGTCTTGCATAGTCCTCGCGCAGTGACTTCAGAACGGGACGCTGCGGAAGTTCTCTTTGATAAACCGCGTTTTCAAGGCCCAGCCACAGAAGACCTTCATACGTGTCAGACTCTTCATATTGCTGGAACGCGGAAAAGACCGCTGCGATCTTCGGATAGTCATAGTGCCGCCGCACAGCTCCTATGATGAAGTTCCAGTATAGTTCCGCATTTCCCTCGCCGTCATAGGCCTTGAAATCCGGAACAAAGCTGTAATCCTTCGCGGCATTCCAGATCTGATTGACAGCTCTGCGCCGCTGAAAGTCCGTTACTGCGTTCATCCCTGCGCAAAGAGCTCGTCTGCGCCCAGATCGCCGCGGATCCTGGCAGTGATCAGATCCTGCACCAGCTGACGCTCAAAGGGATCAAAGCTCTTGTTGATCATCCCCATCTCAAGCGCCTGTCCAAGCTTCAGTCCGTTCTGGACAAGACTGACCGCCGAGAGAAGCCCGCGCAGATCCAGCGCCTTGGTGGAGATCTCCGAGCTGTCGCATTTCTTCCGGATATCCTGGAACAGCTCGGAAAGCTGACCGGCGTATTCTCTGCGAAGGTTGGGAAATTGAGCGAGCAGCAGCTTCTGCAGATCCTCCGCGCCGATAATGGGCATATTCAGCACCATAAAACGAGAGGCCAGCGCTTCATTCAGCTCTCTCGTCCCCGCGTAGCCGTAGTTCATCGTGGCAATAAACCGGGTGCTGGGAGCAAGCAAAATACGGTCATAGCCCGGCACATCGATGATCCGGCGAAAATCCAACGTGGCATGGAGCACGGCCAGAGATTCATTTTTTGCCATGTTGATTTCGTCCAGCACACCGAAGCCGCCCTCCAGCGCGCACTGGGTGATCGGACCCCTGCGAAACTGCACTTCCCCATTTTTGAAGGTATCTGTGCCAATGAGGGACGCCGCGTCCGTGTTCAGATAAAAAGAGATATCCCAGGCGGGACGGTCAAACACGGCTGCAAGATTCTCCGCCAAAACATTCTTGCCTGTGGCCTTGGGTCCTACCAAAAGCAGGTTCTCCCCTGCCAGCAATGCCGTCAGGGCCTGGTTCCAGATCTCTCTTCCGTAATAATGAAATCTGGGGCTCGGCACTCTGTGCCGCATTTCGTCTGTCGCCGGATAGCGGGAACGAAATTCTGTGATCCTGTCCAGGATCGTATGATCGATCCCTTCCCTCCGAAGAAATTCCAGCATTGTTAAACACCTCTTTCCCAGAAAAATAAATATAGCACAAAAATATGTACATTTCCACTATGGGATTGAAAGAAATGAAAAAATCAAGTATACTGACCAGGAGGTGGGATTTATGCTGTCTTTAAGCAAAAATTACATACAGATCGAACGCAACGGAAGACTGTCTTACGGCGGAAGTCAGATGTGGTCGGAAAACCAGACTGTGAAGGTCTGCGGCTGCGGACCGGTGGCCGTGTTGGATACGCTTTTATATCTCACGAACCAACAGGACAGACCCATGAGCCTGGAGGAATACAATCGCACCCTTGAAGATATGAGCAGGCGTTATTTTCCTCTGGTCAAGCCCTTTGGCATCAATGGTCTGATGCTGGCCGCCGGGATGAACCGCCTCCTTCGCAAGTACCGCCTCCCCTACCGCGCTTTCTGGGCAGTCTCAGGGCGGAAATTCTGGCCCCGGGTAGAAAAACTGCTGCGCCAGGACCTTCCGGTGATCTTCTCTGTCGGGCCTAACTTTCCCGCTCTCTGGCAGAAGCACCGTCTTACCTTTTATCGAAAGACAGCTGACGGCGTCTATGTTCCCTCCAGCTCCGCCAAATCCCACTATATCACCGCCACCGGGATCGATCCCGAATGGCTGCGCATCTCCTCCTGGGGAACGGAATACTATATCAATCGGACGGAATATGACGAGTATATCCGCAAGCACAGCACTTCCATCGTCAGTAACATCCTGATGCTGCGCCAAATCGGCTGATTTTTGTGCAGCTTCACCATTGATTTCTCTTTCGTTTTGGATACAATAGACAAAACTTGAACTCCCGAAAGGAGAGCTGTAATGAGTCATCTGGAAGCTTCCGCCCAGTACACCAAAGCACTGAAGCTGGGCCAAAAATACTATAAAACTGCCATGAGCCGGGGCGACTATCCCTATCCTCCTGTTCTGGATGAACTGCTGACGGAGAACCAGTCCGCCGGGCAGGTGGATCTGGGACTGGTGGACATCCCCGCCGAGCTTATCGTCGGCACCCGCTCTGCCGGCAGGCGCGCCGCCTTTGCCGGTAACTTCATGCCGCTTCTGACGCCGGACTCGGAATTTGCCATCAAGTGGATCGCTCTCTGTGATGCGCATCTCGGAGATGAAGGGATCCGGGATCCTATTCGCTGCTGTGAATATATGGGTCGTTTCTATATCATCGAAGGCAATAAGCGCGTCAGCGTCCTGAAAAGCTATGATGCCCCCACCATCCCAGGCTATGTCACCCGGATCCTCCCTGTGTACAGCGACGATCCGGCTACCCAGCGTTATTACGAGTTTTTGCAGTTTTACCCTCGCTGCAGCCTGTATCAGATCCGCTTCACGCAGCAAGGCTCCTATGAGAAGCTGCAAAAGCGCATGGGCTTTGACCAGGATCATGTCTGGTCAGTAGAGGAAAGGCGGGCCTTTCTTGCTCTGCTGAACCGTTTTCAAACTGTCTATCTGAAACTCGGCGGTGCCCATCTCCCGTTCAATGAGTGTGACGCGCTCCTCTCCTGCCTGCAGGTCTTTTCTTTTGAGGAGCTTCGTTCCCAGAGTATGGATGAATTGAAGAAGACACTGGAGAGTCTCTGGCCCGATATCAAAACAGAGGCCGCTCCCCGTTCCATCGCTCTCAGCACTGCACCGGAGGAAGCGGAGCAGGGCATTCTCTCTCTGATCAAAGGCATCACACGACCGGATTATCTTCAGGTTGCTTTCATCTATGCTTATGATCCAGAGGTCAGCGCGTGGACCCGCTCACACGTGCAGGCAGAACAGGAGCTAGCACGAGAACTGGAAGGTAAGGTCACCATCCAACAATACTGGGCCCTGAAGCATGATTATCTTCAGGCCATGGAACAGGCAGTGGAAGACGGGGCTGATTTGATTTTTGCCACCACCCCGCAAATGCTGGCTGACTGCAGAAAGGTTGCCGCGAAGAATGCAAAGCTTCGCGTCTTAAACTGCGCCCTTGCCAAGAATTATCTCGGCCTGCGCACTTATTACAGCCGCACCTACGAGGCGAAGTTTCTCACCGGCGCCATCGCCGGCGCCATGGCGGAAACGGACCGCATCGGCTACATCGCAAATTATCCCATCGTTGGTGTGCCGGCCGATATCAATGCCTTCGCTCTCGGTGCACAAATGACCAATCCTCGCGCTCGTGTCCGTTTACTTTGGTCTGCGGAGGCGGAAGACCCCATCTCCACTTTCATGGAAAGCGGCATTTCCGTCATCTCCAACCGGGATGCGGCCGATCCCACCCGTTCTCATTGGGCTCTGGATTATGGCACCTTCCTGCTGAAAAGCGAAGGCTCCATGATGCCTCTAGCCACACCCTGCTGGGATTGGAGCCGGTTTTATATTCAAATCGTCAGAAGCATTTTCAACGGCAGCTATGATGCCCTTGCCAAAGCCCAGTCCGAGCAGGCCATCAACTATTGGTGGGGCATGAACGGTGGTCTCATCGATGTGCAGCTCTCCCCCAGCCTGCCGGAGGGCATCCGCAGACTTGCCGAGCATCTGCGCTATGATCTGCGCTGCGGCTTTTTCGACCCCTTTGACTGCCGGATCAAGGATCAAGACGGAAACCTGCGCAATGACGGCACACGGTCCCTTAACCCCGAGGAGGTCATGCGAATGGACTGGCTCTGCGAAAATGTAGACGGTCATATTCCCGAGATCTATGAGCTGCGGCCGGAAGCTGTAGAAACCACGCGGATCCTCGCCATCCATCCTGAGAGTTTTGCAGAAAAGGACGATCTAGCATGAAACTTTTGCTGGTATCTGATGAGGAGAGCCCCTATTTCTGGGACTATTATCGTCCCGGTCGGTTGGACGGCATTGACCTGATCCTGGCCGCGGGGGATTTAAAAGCCGAGTATCTCAGTTTTCTTGTCACCATGGGGCGCGCACCGGTAATCTACATCCATGGCAATCACGATAGATCTTACGAGCAGTTTCCGCCGGAGGGCTGTGACTGCGTGGACGGAGATCTGGTATGTGTAAAAGGCCTGCGCATCCTCGGTCTGGGCGGTTGCCCACTGTATAATGGAGGCCCACATCAGTATACCGAAAAGCAAATGCGCAAGCGCTTTCGCAAGCTCTGGTGGAAACTTCGCCGAAACAAAGGCTTCGACATTCTTCTGACCCACGCTCCGGCCAGAGGATACGGCGACATGGACGATCCCGTTCATCGAGGCTTTTCCTTTTTCGTGGAGCTGATGGAGAAATGGCAGCCTAAATACCACATTCACGGTCATATCCATACCAGCTATAAAATACGGCAAAGCGTCGATCTGCAATGTGGAGAAACTACCATCATCAACGCCTGCGGCTATCGGATCCTGGAGATCCCGGACCCTGAACCGCAAAAAAGCAGGAAGTGAAGCAACGACTTCACTTCCTGCTTTTTTCAGTTCACGCTGAACATCAGGTCGCCGTAGGTGGGCAGCGGCCAGAATTCCGCCGCTGTCAGGCGTTCCATTTCGTCCAGGTCCAGCCGTAGATCCTCCATACAGGAGAGCACATGGTCCCGGTAGAACAGCGCCCGATCCAGCGTATCTCCCCGGGGCAAAGCGCGGATCGCACCTTCCAGATGCAGCAGCTTCTCGTAGGCATTATCCACATGTCTGCTCAGCTGCGAAATCTCTTCCACCTCAAAGCGGCAGGGAGCCTCTGCGTCCAGGGTTCGCCGCGCACTTACGGTCTCGCTCAGGCTGCGGACGTAAGCGGACACAGCAGGCAGGACCTCCTTCCGGCTCATCTCAGCCAGGGTCTGCGCTTCCACATGGAGCACTTTGCAATAGCTGTCCAGCTTGATCTCATACCTGGCCCGGAGCTCTGTTTCGGAGTACACCTTATGCCGGGTGAAAAGCTCAATGTTCTTGGGAGCCAGATAGTACGGCACGCAGTCCGGCGTGGTGCGGAGGTTCAGCAGTCCCCTGCTCTCCGCTTCCCGGATCCAGGCGTCGTCATACCCATTGCCGTTAAATACGATGCGCTTGTGCTTCCGGATCACATCCCGGATCAGATCATGCAGCGCAGCCTCGAAATTCTCCGCATTCTCCAACTCGTCCGCATACTGACGAAGGGACTCGGCTACTGCCGTATTCAGCACAACATTGACGCCGGAAATGGAAGCAGAAGACCCGGGCATGCGGAATTCGAACTTGTTGCCGGTAAACGCAAAGGGGGAAGTACGGTTCCGGTCCGTTGTATCCTTAGGAAACTTCGGTAGTACATGGACACCGACCTTGATCTGTTCCTTTTCCAGATTTCCGTAAGGCGTCTCGTTTTCGATGGCGGTCAGGATATTCTCCAGCTCTGTCCCCAGGAACATGGACACCACCGCCGGCGGCGCTTCGTTTGCGCCGAGTCGACGGTCATTGCCGGCAGAGGCAACCGAAATGCGCAGCATATCCTGGTAGTCGTCCACAGCCTGGATCACAGCACACAGAAACAGCAAAAACTGAGCGTTTTCGTAGGGGGTTTCCCCGGGCTCCAGCAGATTCGCACCGTCGCTTGAGCAGATAGACCAGTTGTTGTGCTTACCGCTGCCGTTCACGCCGGCAAAGGGCTTTTCATGCAAAACACAGACCAAATCATGCTTTCGCGCGATCTTGCGCATCATTTCCATGGTGAGCTGGTTGTGGTCGGCGGCGATATTCGTGGTAGTGAAGATCGGCGCCAGCTCGTGCTGTCCAGGAGCTGCCTCGTTATGCTCTGTCTTGGCCATGACCCCAAGCTTCCAAAGCTCCTCGTTCAGTTCCTTCATGAACGCAGCGACACGGGGTTTGATTGCGCCAAAATAATGGTCATCAAGCTCCTGACCCTTGGGCGGCTTAGCCCCAAAGAGCGTGCGCCCTGTGAAGACCAGATCCTTTCTCTTTTCGTAGACCTCCCGGTCGATCAGGAAATACTCCTGCTCCGGTCCCACAGTGGTCTTGATGGAGGTGACTTGGTGATTGCCGAAAAGCTTCAGGATCCGCATGCCCTGGCGGTTGATGGCTTCCATGGAGCGCAGCAGCGGCGTCTTCTTGTCCAGCGCCTCGCCGCCGTAAGAGCAGAAGGCCGTGGGGATGCACAGAATTCCGTCCTTGATAAAGGCATAAGACGTGGGGTCCCAGGCCGTGTATCCTCTGGCCTCAAAGGTTGCGCGCAATCCGCCGGAGGGAAAGCTGGAAGCATCTGGTTCTCCCTGAATCAGTTCTTTGCCGGAAAACTCCATGATCACTCTGCCCCCGCCCACCGGTGAGAGGAAGCTGTCGTGCTTTTCCGCTGTGATCCCGGTCATGGGCTGGAACCAATGAGAAAAATGGGTGGCCCCTTTCTCGATGGCCCAGTCCTTCATGGCATTGGCGACCACGGTAGCCGCGGCACTGTCCAGCCGCTTTCCGTCAGTCATGGACAGCTGGACCTGACGAAACACGTCCTTGGGCAGGCGCTGCCGCATCACGGAATCGTTAAAGACCAGAGAGCCGAAGGATTCGGGCACAGGATTCATGGAGGTCCCCCATTTCAAGCAGATTCGAAACTACAACGCGTAATTTACCAGTAAAGTTTATACTGACGCGCCAAATGCGTCAAGAGCGCAGATTATCCAAAATCGCAGAACTTCCCTCCCCTTTCTCCTGCCCATTATCACAAATCTTTTCCCGGGAAAGGGACGATCCCAACGATCTTTTCGCCCGCTCCCCTTGCCGAGCGACCCGGACCGTGGTAAGATGAAGCAAAGGAGATGATCGTATGGACGAAAACAAAATCACAAAAAGAAACCTATGGACCTTCCCGCTCGGCACCATCGGCCGGGACATGGTCTATAACCTTGTCACCAGCTATCTTCTGGCATTCGTTCTTTTTACCAAGAGCCTGAACAGTGCACAGCTCGGCGTCATCACCATCATCATGATCGCCGCCCGTGTCTTCGACGCGCTGAACGATCCCATCATGGGCAACATCATCGAGCGCACCCGCACCAAATGGGGCAAATTCAAGCCTTGGCTGGTCATCGGCATCCTCTCCACCTCCGTGGTCATCTACCTCACCTTCAATGTAAAGCTTCGGGGCTGGCCCTTTGTCATTTTCTTCGGCGTGATGTATTTTCTGTACAGCATCACTTACACCATGCACGATATCTCCTATTGGGGCATGGTCCCGGCCCTGAGCTCCAACGCGGATCGGCGCAATCAGCTCACCGCCAGAGCCACCCTTTTTGCCGGCATCGGCGGTCTCTCCGCCTCTGCGCTGATCCCCATGCTAACCACCGGAGAAAACGCCATTGGCGGCAACGCCATCACGGCCTACGGTGTCATCGCCCTCGTGATTGCCATCCTCGCCCCGCTCTTCCTGGCAATTACCGTCTTTGGCGTAAAGGAGATCCGAAACTATGACACCGAGCCTGTGCCTCCCGTAAGCTTTCAGAAGATCTGGAGCACCATCACCGGCAACGATCAGCTCCTCTGGATCTCTCTGATCCTGCTCCTCCAGCAGATCGGCAACGGCATCGTCCTCTCCGGCATCGGCCAGACCTATATTTATGTGGAATTCGGGTATGAGGGCGGCTTCTTCTCCCTCTTCCAAATCGTCGGCATGGCTGTGACCGGCTTCCTCATGATGTTTTATCCGGCTATTTCCCGCCGGCTCCAGCGCAAGCGCTTTATGGACATCATGCTCATCGTCTCCGCCATCGGCTACGCCATCATGCTGATCCCCAGCCTTCTGCTCAGCAAGGGAGCCGCCAGCCTCATGGGCTATGATCTGAAGTTCGTTCTGGTCACCATCGGCTATATGCTGGCAAACTTCGGCCAGTACGGCTTCTATCTCATCATGATGATCTCCGTCATGAACACCGTAGAATATAATGAGCTCAAGCACGGTACCCGGGATGAGGGCATTATCTCCTCTCTCCGTCCCTTCCTGACCAAGCTCGCCTCCGCTTTGACCGTGGCCATTGCCTATCTGACCTATGTGACCTTCCACATTCTTCAGTATACCAACGGCATCTCCGATCTGGAGACCCAGGCCAACGAAAACATCATCACGGAAGCAGTCAAAAACCAGAAGATCACCGAGCTCCTGCAGGGTGTGGTTCCCTCCCAGAGCCAGGGTCTTCTCCTGGTCATGACCATCCTTCCTTTCATTCTGCTCTTCCTCTCCTATATTCTCTACAAAAAGCACTACATCCTGGATGAGCCGGAATATGACCGGATCTGCCGGGAACTGGAAGCCAGGAAAGTCGGGGCGAAGCAGGGATGAGTCTCAGCTCTCTCATCGTCCGCGCCGCCGTTCCCCTTCCGAAGCTGGAACAGTATCAGCGCTTCCTCTTTCTTGGTCCCCATCCGGATGATATTGAGATCGGGGCGGGAGCCACGGCGGCAAAGCTTGTTTCCCTTGGGAAAGAAGTATGCTTCACCGTCTGTACCGATGGCCGCTTCGGCCTTGGAAACGCGCCCTCCGGCACCACCCCGGAAGCGCTCATATCGCTGCGGCAGAAGGAAGCGCGAAACTCGGCAGCATTGCTCGGGGTCAGGGACCTGCGTTTTCTGCCGTTTTCCGACGGAGGGCTTTACGAGCAGCAGGATCTTATTCGTGCCATCGCCGGGATCATCGGCGATTTCAAGCCGGACGTCATCTTTGCGCCGGACCCGGACGTCACCAGCGAATGTCACGCGGACCATCTGAACCTTGGCCGCGCAGCCAAACAGTTGTCCTGCTTCGCACCATATCCTGAGTTAATGGAAGCCTACGGTGCCACAGGTACGCCTGTGAAAGCCCTTGCCCTCTACATGACTGCGAAAGCGAACCGATTTGTTGATACAAAAGGCTTCTTTTCCACCCAGCTGGATGCGATCTTTCGCTGTCATCTCTCCCAGTTTCCCACGGACAGTGACGAGGCGAAAGCCCTGCGGCTCTATCTCCGCATCCGTTCTGTTGATTATGGACTGCGCTGCTTCTCCTCTTCAGGAGAAGGCTTCCGCGTCCTTGGACCGACCCATATGCACTGCCTCCCGGAGGCGGGCCATTGAATGCAAAAAAGAACCTTGATCCAACAGGACCAAGGTTCTTTTTCGTGCTCAGGACTCAGCGCAGCAGCGCCTCGATCATGGGTTTGGGGATGACGCCGACAGAGGACTTCACCACTTCGCCATTCTTGAAGACCTTCAGCGTGGGGATGCTGGCGATGCCATACCGCATGGCAAGCTCCGGTTCCTCATCCACATCGATCTTACCGACCTTGATGCTGTCCTTCTGCTCCTCGGCGATCTGGGCGATCACGGGAGCCAGCATGCGGCAGGGTCCGCACCAGGTAGCCCAAAAGTCTACCAGAACAGGCTTGTCCGAACGCAGGACCTCTTCCTCAAAATTTGCAGCAGTCAAAATGATTTCAGCCATGATATTTCTCCTTTCTATCAATTCAGTACTTTGTCAATCAAAACCTGCAGCTCCTCGCTGCTCATGGTTCCCAGATGCGTGTCAACAATCTGCCCATCGGCATTGATCACAACGGTGAGCGGGATGGCCGTGATGCTATAAGCCAGCGAACCTTCTCCCAGTTCATCAAAATAAAGCGGGAAGCTGTAGCCTTTGTTCTCCGCAAAGGCAATTGCGCCCTCTCTTGTCTCATAGGCTCCGTCAGCCAGATCCAGCATAACAAACTGGATCTTATCGCCGTATTTCTCATTGGCCTCATTGAAATACGGCAGCTCCATCTGGCAAGGACCGCACCAGGTAGCCCAGAAATTGATGATGATAGGCTTTCCGAAAAGCGTGGAAAGCTTTTGCTCCTCACCGAAGCGATCTGTAAAGGTGAAATCAACCGCGGCTTCCAGCGAATCGGTTTCCTGTGCGATCTCCTCGCTACTCCCCTTTTGCTCCGTCTCAGGGATAAGCACCTGAGGCATCTCCTCGCCGGCTTCCATCTCGCCCGTTTCTTCCATTGTCGGATCCGGGTCAAGCTCTTCCGGCGCTTTTGTCGTCAGCATTTGATACAGCAATGCCCCGCCCAACATCAACACAATGGCGCAGAACAATAATAGTATGGTTTTCAGGTTTCTTTTCATACTCACCTCAACTGTTTGCTTTCAATGCATCTTACCATGTGCAGAGCAATTTTTCAAGCTTCATTTTGGTTTTCCGCAATCTTATTATGCGCAATCTTTTGAAAATGGTCTTGGGCGTGGTCCGCCATTTGAACCACGCCCAAGGAATAAGAGATTTCTGGCGTTCAAGGGTGTGCGGCGCTGTAGGCTTTATCCGCGGCAAGGCCGCGGCATCAGCGGAACACACCACCAGTCTATTGTTTGGTTTACTTCTCTCGTGTGATAGTATAATAGCATAGAGTCGTCAAAGAATGCTGAATACGCTTTGAATAAGCTGTAAAATCTTTGTTAAATGATTATCGAAATTCGGTAACAATCGTTACAAATCAAGCCCCATCCATATACCATTTTCGATCCCGACAAAATAACTCTTGCACTTTTGCCGGTAATAGTTTACAATGCTTGCGATATGCCGGTGTGTTGGAATGGTAGACGAGGCGGACTCAAAATCCGTTGCCAGCGATGGCGTGTGGGTTCGAGTCCCACCACCGGCACCAAAAAGGAGAGAATCCGAACAGGATTCTCTCCTTTTTGGTGGCCAGCCTACGGCTGGCAAAGATCCGCTTCGCTCAAATTGGCAGGAGGGGAAGCCCATCCCCTCCTGCACTACCCCATTAGAGACGGAAGTCGGTTCGAATTTGGATTGCTCCGGTGCACCAGAAAAGGGGCATCCGAAAGGATGCCCCTTTTCTGGTTGCCCGCCAGAGGCGGGCGATGATTCTCTTCCCACACGTTTCAGATATCAACGTAAACCGGGATTTTCCGTTTCCATCTGCCGATCTTATAAAGTATGATCGTGATGATCATACCGATCAGCCAGTTGATAAGCAGGGAGATGAACACCATTCGCTCCTGCATCAGAAGGCTCATCCCTGCGTTTTTGGCCCAGTCCACCAGTGCATAGGCCAGGGGCAGCCGCAGGATCACTGCCGTACAAAGACCGATCCACATGGGCGTCACAGTGTCCCCTGCCCCGCGCATCACACCCTGCAGCACCTGGGTCACCGACATGGCGATATAGCCTGCCCCCAGGATATACATCATTTGCATGGAGAGGTCGATAAGCGCCTGCTCCGGAGTAAATAGCCGCATCAGAGCAGGACCGGAGAGCAGTACCGCCGGTGTCAGCACCAGTGCCGTGCAGACAGACATAATAAGCCCCTGCCTGGTCCCGTCTTTCAGCCGATCCAACCTTCTCGCGCCGATGTTCTGTCCCGCAAAGGTGCCCATAGCCTGGCCGAAGCTGAAGTTCGGCAGCATAGCGTAGCCATCCACACGCATCACCATGACGTTGCAGGCAACGAACATCTCGTCGTCAAAGCCATTGATGAGCCGCTGCACCACCATCATGGCACAGGAGAAAATCGCCTGCGTCAGACCAGAGGGGATCCCCAAACCAACGATTCTGCTGATTTGAGAGCGCAAAGGCCGCAGATCCCTCCGCTGAAGGCGAAACACGGATTTCAGGGACAGGATCTTCCGCAGGCAGAGGAACGCAGAGATCAGCTGTGCAATCACCGTGGCAAGGGCAACACCGGCGACACCCATACTGTTTACAAAGGCCAGATCCAGTATGATATTCAGGGCAGCCGTGATCATCAGGTACAGAAGCGCCGAGAAAGAATCCCCCAGGCCCCTAAGGATCCCGGCAAATATGTTGTAAAAGAAGAAGCCCGCAATGCCGTAGAAAAAGATGTTCAGATAGGCACGGCAGCCGTCATACATACTGGGCAGGGTTCCAACTGCTTTCAGGAGCGGGCCTGTGATCAGCGGCCCGATCACCATAATGGCAAGGCTTGCGATGGCGGTAAGGGTAATGCAGTTCCCGATGGTTTTGGAAAGAGCCTCGCTGTCCTTCGCGCCGAAGTGCTGGGCCACCAGGATCCCGGCGCCGGTGGAAATCCCCACGAACAACGCTAGCAGCAAGTTCAGCACCGGCGATGCGTTACCCACCGAGGCCAGCGCCGTGTAGCCCCATTTGCTGTTGCCCACGACCACGGCGTCCACCGTATTATAAAGCTGCTGGGCAAAGTTTCCGATCAGCAGCGGGAACGCAAATTCCGCGATCCGCTTCCAGGGTTCTCCCTGGCTCATATCTCGCGGGGAAAACAGATCTCTCAGTTTTGACATGGCATCTTATTCCTTTTCTTCTCTTTCTATCCCTGTATTCATACCAGAAAACCTGTCTCAATGCAAGCTTTTCCAACTCTTTCTGCAAAACTCTCCGGCGGAACCGCCGGAGAGCACCTTATTCTCATCCTCTGTCGAAAGAAGGATTCACGATATACAGGTTTTTCTCGTTCATTCTGTCCATCGCTCTTCGCAGACCCTCGCCGAAGCGCTGATAGTGGACGATTTCCCGCTCCCGCAGGTAACGGATCACATTGGTCACATCCGGATCGTCGCTGAGACGAAGGATGTTGTCATAGGTGACCCGCGCCTTCTGCTCGGCGGCCAGATCCTCGTTCAGGTCCGCCAGCACATCACCCTTCACTGCCATGGAAGCCGCGCTCCAGGGGAAGCCGGAGGCAGCCGTGGGATAGACGCCTGCTGTATGATCCACAAAATAAGTGTCAAGGCCGCTGCGGATGATCTCCTCCGAGCTCATTTCCCTGGTCAGTTGGTGGATGATGGCAGCCACCATTTCCATGTGCCCCAGCTCTTCTGTCCCGATATCCGTGAGCAAGCCTTTCAATTCATCATAGGGCATGGAGTAGCGCTGGTTCAGGTAACGCATGGAAGCGCCGAGCTCACCGTCCGGTCCTCCAACCTGGCTGATGATCACCTTCGCAAGCTTCGGGTTGGGCCTTGCGATCTTCACCGGATACTGCAGCTTCTTTTCATATACAAACATGCCTTAGCCCTCCCCTCTCTCGCAAAGCTCCCAGGGCCAAGGCCCGTTCAGCCAGCGGTATGCGTCCATGCCCAGCTGGTCCGTCTGGCAGATGGGGCCGCAAAGGCGCACCATTCTCTCCTTCGCTTCTTTCTGCATCCCAAGCATGGTCTGATAAAGCTCAAAGGCCTCCCGGTCCTCCCAATGGGTATCCAGGTACAGCTCCAGCTCATCCACCACAAAATCGATGGCCATGAGCTCCGTCATGGGCGTGCGCTCCAACTCCGGATTCACCAGGTTCATAAACGGCAGATCCAGTCCCGGGAAAAGGGTCCCCCTGGACAGAGCCTTTCCCGCGTCATACTGCGGTTGCACGCTCTCCTGCATCGGAATATACGCAGCAGCCAAAGGCGCGGGATCCGGCAAACCGCCAAGCCGCCAGCGTTCTTCGGCAGAATACTTGGTTTTCAATCAAATTCCCCCTGTGTCAGAATGAGGATATCCTCACGTCATCCTATGTCAGCGCAGAGAGAACGGTGTCTTTTTAGAAAAGGGATCGGCCGAGGAATTGGCACCTATCTTCGTTTCCTGTCCCGTTCCACTGTATGGGCCGAGGCCCTCGGCGGTCTCCTTTTTCCCCAAAAAAGACGTGGGACGAATTCGAATATGTTACGAATTTGTCCCACGTTGTATTTTGTTTACATGACAACTGCACGAGTGCTTCAAGTCATTTCAGAAACACGCTTACCCCTTCAAAAACATATGCAGAAAGTCCTGGAACACCGGTTCCCAGGCGTCCTCGTGGTGGATCTGCTCCGGACGAACAACCTGAACCATCTTTTCTGGAGGCCAATGCGTATCCAGAAATACACACATTTCGCAGAAACGATCGAAGATCTCCTTTTCCAGCGGATCTCCTGAGCCGCTGGAAAGATACAGGAAAGGCTTCTCCTCCTGTCTCACAGACCGGACCCAGGCTTCCAGATCCGCCTGAGAATAAAGCAGGAAGGCCGGAGACATTATCCCGGCATAGGAAAACACTTCCGGATAGCGCAGCGCCAGGAAAAAGGCCATCATCCCGCCCGCGGAGCTTCCACAGAACGCGGTATTCTCTCTCCCGACTTTCACAGGAAAGCGCTTCTCGATCCGTGGCATGACCGTGTGCAGCAGGAAATCGGCAAAAGCTTCTCCTCTGGGTTGGATTTCGTCCCGTGCCTCCGGAATCAGTTCACCGATACTCTCAGGGGTCAGATCCTCCATCCGCTCCGGGTTCCCATTGTGGATCCCCACAACGATCGCAGCCTTACCACTCCTCTTCCGTTCCTCCCGCACCGCTTCCCGCACATACCAGCAGCCGAAGCCGGAGCTCTCCTTGTCAAAGAGATTCTGTCCGTCACTCATGTATATGACCGGAAGTATCTCTCCTCTTTTCCGCTCCGGCACATATACCCGTACCACGCGTGCCTTTCGCCCGGGATAAGGAACTCTCATCCGGACAAGTTTCTCCGGAAGCATGCCGGGCTCCTTTTTCGCATCAGAAGGATCCGTCAGAGCGGCAAGCTCCAGGCATTCCTCTTTTTTGCATATCCTGCTCAACACGCCATCCCGGATCATGAAAGCTTCTCCACGCAGTTCTTCCCTGCCCTTGTGAATATGCAGATAGCTTCCGTCCGGCAGCGCGAAGAAGGCTCTTGCCATGCTGTCCGGATAGGCAATATCCTCAAACACCCGCAGCCCGTCCAGAGTATCGTGCCTGGTGCTCTGATAGTGCGGCAGGATCTGAACTTTAGTCAGTCCCAGCCCCGGCAGGAAGCGCTGATAGGCCGGGTCGATGGCCTCCCCTTCCTCCTCCGGCTGGGAATATACGATCTCAGCCGCGTTCATCGTTCCCGCGCTGATCCCCAGGATCACGCCGTCAAAGCTCCACAGCAGCTCCCGCAGGCTGATCTCCCGAAAGAAGCGATTCTGGGTCGGCACATGCCCTCCGGCCAGAATAATGAGATCTGCGTCTCGCACCAGCGCTTCGGCATGTTCCCGGTTCAGGCCATCCAGGATCTCAAAACTGTCGAAGGAAAAGCCGTCCGACTCAAAAGCTTCCTTCACCGCCTGCGCAAAGAAAAGCGTCCTTTCGTGTCCATCGGGATCTGAACATATGAAAAGCGCCGCACAATTCGGCCTGAGGCTCTTTCGCAGTTCCTCCGGTAAGCCATTGGCGGGATTCAGACGGTTTTCATTCTCCAGAAACGGTGAACTTGTCAAAAAGCAGATCATAACCTCACCTCATTGGAAAATTCAGGTGCTTGGATCATCGGTCGAGTGTGATTCATTCCTCTCGATTGGAGGCAACAGTTGAAATTCACATGTTTCCAAACGGGGATCTTTGATAAATGAGACTTCTCGTGCCCTATATTGCTCACCGGAGCTCAACCTGATATCATAGTCCACAGTTCTCTGCAGGAAATTGAACTGACCGAAAACATCAGTCCGAACGGTCAAGCGGCCTTGCGGAAAAGACACTTTTGCGGAAATCACGGTCAGCGTTTTCCCATTGATCCAGATATGTTGGTGGAGACGCATTTTTTGATAAGACATCATAGATAACCTGTTTCATTAAGAATCTGGTGTACATGATACAGAAAAGATGAACGATAAAGAATCAAGATTACGATCTTATGCCTAAAATCATTTCCCATCAAGATTCTTTATATAGACATAAATCTGTTTTCCGTTTCTGCTTAACCGCTCCTCACGTTCTTCAAATCCAAGCTTCTTGTGGAGAGCGATACTGGCCGGGTTGTCCTTTCTGACACTTGCAACTGCCGTTGTGTAACCAAGTTCCTTAGCATACCGCAGAGCTTCCCTCTCGGCGAGGAATCCGTAGCCCCTATTCAGGAAGCTCCTTCTGATCTCCGGGCTGATGCTGATCACGTGCTCCGAATGGGCAAACAGACTCATGAATCCAACGATATGATCCTCGTCACGCACAGCAAGGATTTCGAAATAGGAACCCTCATGCTCCTTCTGCTTACTCTCCCGGATCATGCCCAGCCTTTCTTCTTCCGTCATCTCAAAGTATGAAGTATCCGCAAAATCCGACACATTTGTCTCTGATACGGGATAAAGCTCGATCATCCGTTCCTCACGCTCCCGCCGTAAATAGAGCAATCCTGTATTCATTATACCGAACTGGAGCGGAACGAGCAACAATTATTCCTTACCCAGTATTATGTTTTCAGTATTTGTTTGGAAAATCCGGTACGATAAAAATGATGAATCGATTCCGAAGAATGAAGAATAAATAACGAAAATCCTGCCGCTTACGCGACAGGATTTTCGCTTTGGTGGGGGAAGGTGGATTCGAACCACCGAAGGCATTGCCAGCAGATTTACA